>JANNLO010000108.1:0-5443 GCA_031396835.1 Snowella sp. SOY_38_metabat_116 | reverse complement strand
GGCAAGGATTAACCCCCTAATATATCGGGAGCCGTGTGCGGTGAAAGTCGCACGCACGGCTCTAAATGAGAGGGGCTTGGGCTAATACCCAACCTCGACTCTACCCCAACTGAATCTCAATTCTGTTTGAAATAGCATTTTACCCTTTTCTTTGCTATAGTGGGAAGGTTGTATAAAATCGCACATTCAGGCTTTCGGGTGTTTCTAACACGGAAATCCACCTGAATGGAGGCTAAACCCGAATAGGAGACAATTAAAATGGGCGTCGTTTCTCTCTCTGAATTATTGGAGTCAGGAGTTCACTTTGGGCATCAAACCCGACGTTGGAATCCCCGCATGGCTCCCTATATCTATACTGCCCGTAATGGGGTGCATATTATCGACTTGGTGCAAACAGCCCAGTTGATCGAAGAAGCCTATGATTATGTTCGGAAAGCTTCTGAGCAGGGAAAACGCTTTCTTTTTATTGGAACCAAACGTCAAGCGGCGGGAATTATTTCCTCAGAAGCTCAACGTTGTGGGGCTAATTTTGTCAATCAACGCTGGTTAGGCGGAATGCTGACCAACTGGGAAACTATTAGTAATCGGGTAGAACGTCTCAAAGAGTTGGAGCTTTTGGAAAGTAGTGGCGCGCTTGATCGTCGTCCCAAAAAAGAAGCCTCTGTTTTACGTCGGGAACTTGGTAAATTGCAGAAATATCTCGGTGGTATCAAAACCATGCGAAAAATTCCTGATATTGTTGTGGTTGTTGATCAACGTCGGGAATATAACGCGATCCAAGAATGTCAAAAATTAGGCATTCCCATTATTTCCATGCTAGATACTAATTGCGATCCTGATGCAGTGGATATTCCTATTCCAGCTAATGATGATGCAATTCGCTCTATTAAGCTGATTTTAGGCAAACTAGCCGATGCTATCTATGAAGGTCGTCATGGTCAGCTAGATTCTGATGATGATTATGAAGAGTTTGAAGAAGAATTAGCTGAAGCTGAAGATTTTGTGGATGTCGATCTCAGTAATGAAGAAACCGACAACCCAGAAGAAAGCGAAGTGGCATAACCATTTAAATCTAAAATAGAAGTCTAGGAAGATTCATATTTCTTCCCAGGCTTCTTCTCTCATGTCATCATAGAATATTAAGATTAGGAAAATTAACATGGCAGAAATTTCGGCAAAACTGGTTAAAGAACTCCGTGATAAAACCGGCGCTGGCATGATGGACTGCAAAAAAGCGTTGGGTGAAAATGATGGAGATATTACTAAATCCATTGAGTGGCTTCGTCAAAAAGGCATTTCTTCTGCTGAAAAAAAGGCAGGACGAACAGCCGCAGAAGGATTGGTTCATAGTTATATTCATTTTGGCGGGCGCATTGGTGTCTTAGTCGAAGTTAACTGTGAAACTGATTTTGTGGCACGGGGCGAGAAGTTCAAGGAATTGGTAAATAATATTGCGATGCAAATTGCGGCTTGTCCCAATGTGGAATTTGTTAAAGTAGAAGACATTCCTGCTAGCATTGTTGCCAAAGAAAAAGAAATTGAAATGGGTCGGGATGATTTGGGTAATAAACCCGAAAATATCAAGGAAAAAATTGTTCAGGGTCGAATTGATAAACGATTAAATGAATTAGCTTTGGTAGAACAACCCTTCATTAAAGATCAAAATATCACGATTGAAGAGTTGGTTAAACGCAGCGTCTCTGAACTGGGTGAAAATATCCAGATTCGTCGTTTTATCCGTTTCAATTTGGGTGAAGGGATTGAAAGAGAATCAGTTAATTTTGCTGATGAAGTGGCAGCTCAAACGGGTCAAAAAGTTGATCCTGCTCCTGAAGCTGCTGTTGAAGAGGTGAAAACTGTAGATGCTCCCTCCGCTACTTCTGGAAAAGGTGGCAAAAAGAAAAAGTAAACTTGTGTTTTTTTTAACATTAAGATCACACTTTTTCTATGATCCCTCCAACTTGTTTATTTAGGCAGTAGGGGGGATTTTTGGATAACTAATGTTTTTGGTCAAGTAATCTCAGCAATTCTCATTATGAGAATGATTCTCATGAATCTATCGCTTTACAATGCCTGAAACCCTTATTCTATCGTTGACCGGTTTAACTGTATTGGTAAATTTGACAACTTTTTATAGTACAAATGTTTTAAAATGAGAATTGCTGGCTTTGAAGAGAGAGCTTTTACAATTTGAGTATTATTATTACGCCCACTTTAAACTTCATTAATCATGCCTTTACGAGCATTACATTTACCGACAAATAACATTATTCTGGCTAGTGATTTTAGTTATTCATATGAGATCAAAAAGTTGTATAAAAAAGAAGATCTTGTATGCCCTTTTTGCGAAACAAGAATGATTCCTATGAAACGAGGTAATTCTATTATCTATTTCCGCCATTATCGTATTTGTACGAGCAAATTAGAACATGATCACGATGAATCCCCTGAGCATATATTCGGAAAAATAACGTTAGCAAACTATCTTAAAAAAGAGTTAAAGGAAGTATCAGATGTAGAAATTATTATTGAATATCCTATTCGAGAGGCAGGTGAAAATGGTAGAATTGCAGATGTTGCCGCAGTCTTTCCAACTGGATATGTTATAGTTTATGAGTGTCAGTTAGCAAATATTACAGTAGAAATGCTAGAGAAGAGGACAAAAGATTATGAAGAAGCAGGAGTCGAAGTCACATGGTTCCTTGGCGGGAAAGCAGACAATCAAACAAATAGAGATTGGTGTCTTGAACACTTCGGAAATTGTTATTATATCAAGTTTCAAAGAGAGTTTTCTGAGCAACATTTATTTGAGTGGAAACCTGAAAGCGACGATTTACTCAGTAATGAAGGAAGAGACTCTTAGTAAACTTCGTGAAGAATTAAAGCAACTAAATGAAGAAAAATATGACATAAGAAGAGATAGGACGTGGGGAGATTCTGTCTCATCGTCAATATACTATAATGATAACGACAAGGATAATGAAAAGGAGAGAAACGAAGAAATAGAAGAGATTCAAGAAAAAATTTCTACACTAGAAAATGATTCTTGTTTGCCAAATAAAATAGACCTCATCAAAAGAGCATTATATTTATCCCTTTACGCATGGCAAGGATTAAATTTAGATCAATTAAAACGAGGATTAAAAATGAAACAAGAAATAATTTTAGATAAAATAATTAAGGAAGAGATTAAAGACCAAAAACTAACTGATTCTCAAGGAATAATTAGAATTAAAAACATTAACTCTTTTTCGATGAATAAATTAGAGGAGTCTAGACATTTTTCTGATACAGGTTCTAAGGTTATGAGAGAGAGAGCAAAAAAAATTCAACAGAGTGGAGTTTACTATTCTTAAGAAAAGTATTTTAAGTAAAACATATTATGATTTCAATAAAAAATCAATTTCAAATCACGGTTAATCTGATTATTTTTTTGAATTATATACCCATTCTCATATTTTTAATCATAGGAATAATATTTGCTCGTGATATTAATAATTTCTTATATGCTTTAATTATATCAGCGTACTTGATTTTAATAGGGACTTTTGCAAGTTTGTCTTTACTTAGTAAAACAATAAATTATACTTGGATAATTTTACTGGGATTTATAATAGGACACATTTTTAAATGATAGATATTTTAGGATTAGATTTTTAGTGTGATCGCGTAGAAATCGATTTTTGAGAAAACGCGACCGCCAAATCAATAGAACCAAGTGATTCTAAAATAAATCTAAAAACTCATTAAACGTTAATTTGCAGTTAGATAAAAAAACAGTTCTCAACTATTTTAGACAGCTTTTTTTCACCCAGACTACTTAGATTTTTATTAGCAGATTTAGCAAGACTTTATAAAATCAACTCAAGAATTAAATGAGTAAACTAAATTATAAAGGACGATAAACGCGGTAATTAATATTGGGAAAAATATTATCCATTTCTTCAACTTTACTCAACCAGCCTGAATCCACTTTTTCAGCCTGAACATCCTCAAAAAGTTTATCAAAACGGAGCAAATGAGAACGAGTCCGTCGCACCGCATAGGGAACCATTGTCCCTGTTTTCATAATAAAAGCCCAGTCAGAGGATTGAGCCAATAATAATTCACGAGCGGCTTGATTTAAGGCACGTTCTTCCAATTCATCCACCGCTTCTCGACAACTAATCTCAATCATTCGCTCGGCAGCCTTATGTAAGTGTGGATAAATCCAAGCATTCGTCTCATTTAACCAATATTCATGGAAACCTTTATAACCCCAACTGGATTGAGAAGGACGACAAACTTGCTGATTTGGATTATTGCGTAAATAATCAGCTAAATGAGTCATTTCAAACGTATTTTGGTCGTACCAAGATTTGCGGAAAAGATAGTCAATAAACCAAGGGCCTTCATACCACCAATGCCCAAATAATTCCGCATCATAAGGAGAAACAACCAAAGGCGGACGTTGCATAATTTCTGCTAAATGTCCAACTTGTTTTTCTCGGTTATACATAAAGTTAGCGGCGTGTTCGGCGGCTTTTTCCTTGGCCCAGTAGGGATCATAGAGAGCTTTTTCTGAAAGTCCTGCCTGACGACTGGTGATTTTGTGGTACTTAATTCCTATATTTTTTCGTTGACCGTTGGGCATGATATAGGGCTTAATATATTCATATTCTGCTTCCCAGCCCAAATCTTTATAGAATTCTCGATATTCAGGATCGCCAGGATAACCAACTTGGGATGACCATACTTGTTGAGAGGATTCATGATCTCGCCCGAAAGCCGCAACACCAGTTTCAGTGAAAATCGGGGCATAGGTTCCAAAACGGGGACGAGGACGCGCATATAAAATTCCGTGACCATCCACCAGAAAGTAACGCAAGCCCGCATCGGCCAACATTCTTTCCACGCCTTCAAAATAAGCGCATTCAGGTAACCAGATTCCCTTGGGAGAACGGCCAAAAGTTTCTTCGTAATGTTCACAGGCGACTTTGATTTGTGACCAGACGGCCTGGGGATACATTTTCATCAGAGGAAAATAACCGTGAGTTGCGCCACAGGTCAGAATTTCTAAATTATTGGAATCCAGAAATTTCTTAAAAGCTCCGACTAAATCGCGATCGCAGCGTTCCCAGGTTTTACGAACGAGGTCAAATTCTTTTTCGTAATATTCAGCAAGATAACAGACATGACCATTATGCTCGTTGTGTTTAATTTCTTTTTGGACTAATTCCTGTAATTGACTGAGATGTTTATCGTAACGGTCTTGTAATAAGGGATCTCTTAACATTGAGATCAACGGCGGAGTCATGCTCATGGTAATTTTGAAATCGATTCCGTCCCGCTTTAATCCTTCAAAAACATGGAGCAGATGAATATAAGTTTCGGTAATCGCTTCATTGAGCCACTCTTCTTCTAAGACATAATCACTTTCGGGGTGTCGAACAAAGGGTAAGTG
>JANNLO010000094.1:0-2038 GCA_031396835.1 Snowella sp. SOY_38_metabat_116 | reverse complement strand
TTGAAAGAAACTTGATTCGCCGTAGAGATGAGGTCTGAGAATTTTTCTTGAATAACAGCAATGACTCGTTCGGGGTCATCTTTAAAAAGGCTCCGAATTTCTGCCTTGATAAAGGTGAGTGACTTTTCCACTTTGCCACATTTTTGTTGAATCCCTAGCGGTTTACAGAGTTGGCGACTTTGCCGTTTATTCAGGTTTTTGATCATTGCCTCGGCTTCGGTGAAGATAGGATTCTGTTGCTCAGATTTTGGCGTTTTATTCTGCTTGATTTCGGGAATAACTTGTTCAATCGATGAATGACTCTTTTGAGCAACGGGAGAAACCTCCTCGGTAGATTCCGTCATTAATTTCTCGTCAAAAAGTGCTTCATCTTCATCGAAGATAACCTTAATATTAGGGAATATTGTGGAATATGCTGTCGTTGCTTTAGATTGATCCTGTTGATGGTAAATAACAATAGAAATAGTACAGTAATAAAATGCGAAAAGTAAGATGGGGAAAAGAAATTGATTAATAGTAGCCACCATGATTTTTCTCCTTATTTTTGATGAACGATGAGTGCTTTTTGTAGAGATTGCACTGGCTCAATTAGACAGGCGTTAGCCTACTAGAAATAATGGTTAAAGCGTTCCCTGAATGTACGCCACCTTTCAACTCCGATTAATACCATTTAGGGGAGTTATCTAACTAAAAACGTCATTTTACTCTCTTTCAAGCGTTTCTTCAACACACTTCTTCAGAATGATGGGAGGTTTAGGGTATTCTGCTGACTTAGGGGGTTTTTGGGATTTTTTCGGCTTAATGTAGGGAGGAATTGTTGTTGTCGGTTCTTCTAACAGATGGCTTACTGTAAATTCCTCTGTTTCGGGTGAAAAGATTACCTTTACCTGACAAAAATAGCGTTTAGAGTAGTCTTGTTTCCCCTTCAGACTAGGATCATACTCAAAGGCTTCCACTGAGGCATCTTTCCACACCAAGGGGAAATGTAGGGCTTTACAGTCATCCTGCGCTCCTCGGCTTTGGTTCCGATAAACTGTTATCACGGGTTCGGCTAAAAACGGCACTTTTTGCCAAATTCCCCGTACTTTGAAATGGTTTACCTGATAGTTTTTAGGACATTGGGCTAAAACGGCTACCACTGTAAAACTGAGGTTTCGCAAAACCTCTTCTTTTTGGACGTTAGACTTCCAATTAGGATAAACCCTTAGATAAACTTCTTCTTCACGCCCTATAAAACTCTTTAAACGCTCTCTGGAGGCAGACAAGGGATAGGTCTTATCTTCTATTTGAAGGACATAAGAAGACTCCTGTTCTAGTATTTTCCCCTTTACCAAACCAAAGGCTTGGAAGATAGGAGATTTTTCTTCAGATTCCGTCTTATTTAGGTTTTCTAGTTGATTTTCAGGAGCAGAGTTTTCTGAGGAGGTTTTTGTTTTTTTAGTCTTTTTCTTCGTTTTTGCGGGATTAGACTCTACTACGGGAACAGCTTCAGAGATGACAGTTTCAAATGAAATTTCCTGAGTTAGATTAATTTCTTCCACTTTTTCAGCAATAGGAGCTAATTCTACCGATTTTGTTTCTTTTTTCTTTGTCTGAGTTTTCGTTTTTTTCTGATCCTTCTGTGAAGAAGATTCGCTAATGATTAAATCGGTAATGCTTGAATCGCTAATACTTGAGTCTGTGGGTATTGACTCGGTAATAAAGGATTCTTCCAAAATACTGTTTTTTTTAACTTTAACAATGTTAATGGGCATAAAGCATTTGTCGGGATCTTTCAACTATTTCTGGTACTACACACCGTATCAAAAAATAGCACCTAAAGATTTAGAAAATTCACTAGATAAAAGTTTGCATCGATTATAGCTTGTTTTTCATCTAATATTAGAGTCTTTAGCTTGTCAGGGGTCTAGGACTTAGTTAAGTTTACCCTTTCTAATGTCTGCCTTCTCTTTCCTTTGGAGGTTTTTAAAGCTACACTGAGAACTATCTTTGTACCTGCACACCCGAGAGAAGTGGACCCCAGACCTCCGCGCTAGCG
>JANNLO010000315.1:0-3387 GCA_031396835.1 Snowella sp. SOY_38_metabat_116 | reverse complement strand
ACAATGCCTGAAACCCTTATTCTATCGTTGACCGGTTTAACTGTATTGGTAAATTTGACAACTTTTTATAGTACAAATGTTTTAAAATGAGAATTGCTGAAGTAATCTTTAATATTAACTGTCATGTATCAAAGACAGTAAACTAACATAAAGGCTATTTTGTTTTGGTTTTGGAGGGAATTGCTTTGGACGACACCTATCAAATTTATGTTAATCGAGTGGCCCGACTCACTTTACCTGCCACCTATACGGCACAACTACCGCATATTCAAGCGTCTCCCAAATTTCAACAAGGTTCGGCGATCGCGTTTCCAGGCTACAGCATTATTACACCGCCGAGTGATGAGGAAGATCCAGAGAACGAAAAGTTTTATCAGGGTTTAACGCAAGTTCAATCCCAACTTGTTTCGGCTTTTGGTCAATTTTTGATCCCGCTTCCACCAGCGAGTTTTCATTTGACGATCGCGGATCTGATTTGGGATAGTCAATATAAATCGGCAATTACCGAAAATCCTCAGTTTGAGCAACAATTAAAAGATTGTATTGGAGTAAGTTTTCGAGATTACAAACAAACTAGCCTAGAGAATCAAGGTATTCAATGGCAGATTCTGGGATTAGTAGTTTTTCCTCGCGCGATCGCAGTAGCACTTGTCCCGAAACAAGAAACTGATTATTTACCAATTTTTCAATTACGGCGATCGCTTTACCAAAATCCAGAATTAATGGCTCTAGGAATTGAACAACAATATAATTTTACGGCTCACATTACTTTGGGTTATTTTGATGAAATTCCAACTGATCTTGATCGTGAAAAATTCGCCCAATCTCTCTCTAAATTAAATGATTATTGGTTAGAAATGGAACCGCAAGTTCTTAATATTTCTAAAATCCAACTTCGTCAATTTACTGATATGACCCATTTTTATAGAAATGAAGATTATCCCGACCTTAATTTTTCTAAGTAATAATAAGTGATTTTAAAAGATTTTTCACATTTAAGAAATATCTGAAAGGTAAGAGCTAAAACTTTAATTGTTTTTATCTGGAATGGTAAGAATAAGGTTTATGAAATTTCTGATTATAGTAACTTTTTCTTGGTTAAAGATTGAGTATTTACCTATTTTTATTTAGCAACTTTTATTTAACAATATTTGAGAAGAATATTTGAGAGAAATTTAAGGATTTGCAATAGGAAATAAGATGCGAAAAGTTGTTCCTCTGCCCAGATGACTGTTAACAGTAATGGAAGCTCCACAACGTTGTACCAATTGTTTGACGATCGCCAACCCCAAGCCTGCTCCCGATAATTCTGGACTGGTGGCGTTCCTGCCTCGATAAAAACTCTCAAATAAATGAGGAATGTCGCTGCTATCAATGCCGACTCCCGTATCACTAATTACTAATTCGATTGTTTGTTCTTTGAGTGCAGATTGAACATAAACTCTTCCTTTTGCTTTAGTGAATTTTAGACTATTGTGCAGTAAATGGTAGAGAATTAAGCGTAACCAAGAATTAGGACAATTAATAGCTGGAAATCCTGCTGGAATTGTGTATCCCAAAGCAATACCTTTTTCTTCGGCGATCGCTTGATAAGTGCTAACAATGCCTGGTACAGAATCTTCTAAGCGAACTGTTTTATCTTTTTCATCTAAAGGATGATTGAGTTGAATGAATTCTTGTAATCCCGTAATTAATAAATTTTGGCGATCGCATTCCCGTTTTAATAAGTCTAAATATCGTTGGCGTTGCTCCCGCTTATTTTGCATAGAATTTAATAAATTCAAGGCAGTTTTCATATTAGTTAATGGCACACCAAGTTCCCGTGTTATCTTCATCAAAAATTCATCGTCTGATCCAAATAATTCATGGACAGGTTTCAGTTTAGGCGAAATTTCTGGGGATGGTCGATTTGCAACAGGAATTTTGACCAATTGTTGGAGTTGATGTTGAAAAAGTGAAGTTATTAAGTTTGTCTGAATCTGATTGGGAAAAGGAAAGGTCAAAACCGCATTAGCTGTCAAATCTTCGGGAGTGCTATCGGTAATTGTCACCATTTGTTTGAGTTCTTGCAAAATTCGATCAATCACTTCTGGCACAAAAGTTAAAATCAACTTGATTGGTTTCTCCCGACTCAATTCATCTTTGCTTGTTATCGTCATTTCTTGCACCACAATTAAGCTACAGATTTGGGGTGATAAGAGCAGAAAGAAATATTCTCGTTGTAATTTAGCACTCGCTTCTAAAACAATATAATTTACGCTTTGGCCTGCTGGAGAAGAGATCGCACGGGTTGAACGGACGCGATCGCCAATAAAGCAATAATAAATTTGACGAGCCAGACCTTGTTGATAATATTGCTCAATCTCGTTTGTCCAAGCTGGATCATTCGGGAGTTTTACCCATAAAGTCGCCTGAATGCCCTGTTCTCGACAGCAATTTATTAAACATTGGATTAATCCTCGAAAAACGTCAAAATTAGTGATCAAGGGAGACGCAGATTGAGTTGCAGAGCCTTGAGGTGGCGGTGTCAATTCTTGGATAGTTTGATAAAGCGATAATTCGTGACTATGAGAAAGATTCATCGGGAAAATCAGTTTTTTTCTAATTTATGGCAATTTAATTAGCTTAGTTTAAACGACACTTAATAATCATTATCCATCCTAGCTTTTTGTAATGAAAAGATATGCTAAGTAGAATTATACAAATTATAAACTGCAAGCTTGGAAATTTTTCTGAAGTTTATAGAAATTATTAATGTAATTTTTCAGTCTAAATTATTCCTTTAAAAAACTTACTAAAGTCTCTAATTTTTGCCAGGCTAAACCACTATTTAAAATGTTTTTAGCAAACTCAATTCCCTGTTGATGATTGCCCCAAGGAATCGCCTCACCCACTTGTAAAGCTAAAGATGAATTTAAAGCGACAACCTCTGATTGAGCGAGAGTTCCTTTTCCTTGTAAAACTGTTTTTAGAATCTCTGTATTTTCATTCAAATCACCTCCTTTTAATTCACTAATCGGAGCGAGTTTTAAACCCAATGCTTCAGGATTTAAGACACTTAAATTGACTTGATTATTAATTAATAATGCCACATCAGTTAAATCACCTAAACTAGCTTCATCTACCTTTTCTCTACCGTGTACAATGATCGCTTTTGATGTTCCTAAAACTCCTAAAGCTTGAGCTACAACTGTTAAAAATTGAGCATCATAAACGCCAATGACTTGACCTGTTGGCCGCAACGGATTCACCAAAGGGCCTAATAAATTAAAAATCGTTCTGATACTTAAAGTTTTGCGTAAACTAGCCACACTTTTGAGAGCAGGATGCCAACCAGGAGCAAACAAAAAAGTAATTCCAACTGCCTCAACGGCCTCTAAAACTTTC
>JANNLO010000271.1:0-7453 GCA_031396835.1 Snowella sp. SOY_38_metabat_116 | reverse complement strand
ATATCAATCCAAATGATCAAACTTTTTCTGGCACAGTCAATTTTTGCCATCACTTCCTGTCTAGTTTGTCCTTCATACAGATATTTGATCGCTTTTAGTCGCTTTCTTATATATTCCTGCTGATATTTGTAAAATAATTTTCCCCATTCTTCTGTGTCAAAGCTTATTGCTTTTAATTGCTCTGCTCTATTCATGAATTCTTCTCCTAATTTAAGTATAATTCTACACTGGGAAGGGAGTACCAACACGTAGGGCGTGAGACAGGATATTGGGCGCGACGCTATCTGCAACGTGTGAAAAGAGTTGGTGGTTTGCAGGGAGCAAAAGTTTGGTTAAAACCTAAAAGTATTCCCACAAGCGGTTTACAAAAATTAGTGGAGATAGATCGACTTGACTTATCTCTTGAAGCTTTAGTTCTTCGCCAACCTTGGTCATCTCTTTTTACTAGCGATGAATTATCTGTTGCCCAAAAACGACTAAATATTGTCTCTAGTTTTCGTCTTTCTGAGGAGGTCTCTGACGCTCAAAAGTTGGTTGAAGGTTCATTCTGTCAAGTGACTATTAATTCCTATGAGCGCAATCCTGAAGCCCGCAGACGTTGCATTGAGTATTACGGTACAAGTTGTTGTGTTTGTAGTTTCAATTTTGAAGAAAAGTTTGGTTCAGTCGCGCAAGGATTTATCCATGTACATCACTTAAAACCGTTATCGGAAATTCAGAAAGACTACGAGGTTGATCCAATTGCTGACCTTCGCCCAATTTGTCCTAATTGTCATGCCATTATTCATTTAGGTGGCAAGACAAGAAGTATTGAAGAAATAAAATTATGGTTACAGCGTTAGTGCGATCGCCGATCTGTTGACTGAATTGACAACAGTAAACTTACAAAATCAAGTTTATTAAAGCGATCGCTTTTCCTATTCTGTTTTTATAAACTGCGATCACCTAAACAAAATATAGTGCGATCGCCGATCTGTAGGTTGGATTAACAATATTATAGAGAATTGAATCAGGAGTTGAAGTCCACAAAACGCATCAAGGTGAACTTATGATCCATAATGAAGAAATCATATTACTAATTATTAAGTTAATCAGGGGAAAAAAAATGAATTCAAGTGGTTCAGCAGACGCAAAAGATCGAACTTTTGGAGCATTAGTTTATATTATTCCTTTAATTGATGCCTTGCCTTTTGGCTCATTCATCCTCAAGCAATTCCCTCAATTAGCCATTATTTTCCTGCCGTTGCAGCCGCTTATTGATATTTATTATGGTGTTCCCTTTGCTTCTTTTATTGTCTTTCTGGCCTTATTCTTTGCAGTAGTTAGAAACGAAAAAATTAGCCACTTCATTCGTTTTAATGCCATGCAATGTATTTTAATTGGGATTTTATTGTCTTTATTTGGTTTAGTAATTCAAACACTTCTTCCTGGAATAGGTGTTAATTTGTTCACAGAAACCTTAGTGAACTTTGCCTTTTTAGGAGCTTTAGCCGCTTGTTTCTACTCGATTTTTCAATCAGCTTTGGGTCGTTATGCTGAAATTCCAACTATTTCTGAAGCCGCTTCTTCTCAAATTCGTTAATCAAAGCCTGTCAAATTTAACTACTAGCAATAATCCTATTTTCTAAAGAACCAATACCCTGAATTTCAACTCTTGCCACATCACCTATCTGCATCGGGCCAATTCCTTCGGGTGTACCGGTTAAAATAATATCCCCTGGTAAAAGAGTCATGACTTGAGAAATGTACGCAACCAACACATCGGGAGTAAAAATCATTTCACTCAAAAGTGCTGATTGTTTCGGCTTAAGCTCATCATTCAAAAAAGTTTGTAAACGAGCATCAATACTCAATTCCCTAACAATCCAAGGGCCTAAAGGACAAAAAGAATCAAAACCCTTCGCTCTTGTCCATTGAGAGTCTTTTTTTTGCAGATCTCGCGCTGTAACGTCATTAGCAATAGTATAACCCCAAATTTTACTGTGTGCTTGTGCTAAAGGACAATTTTTGGTTTTTTCTCCGATAACTAAAGCTAATTCCCCTTCATAATCGACTCGTTCAGATTGTGCAGGATAGGGAACAGATTCGCCATCAGCCGCGATCGCAGTCGGGGGTTTAAAAAAAATCAAAGGTTCAGAAGGGACATTATTCCCTAATTCCGCCGCATGAGCCGCATAATTTCGTCCTACCCCAATAATCTTAGATGGTGTACAGGGAGCAAGAAGCCGATAGGTTTTAGCTTCTAAAGTAATACCCATTAACTGACCTCCCAACCAAGGCGTTGCATCCAGAAGTTCTACATTGTGATTTAGCTGGAGTAAACCGTAATAAATCTGACCTTCAGACGTTTGAATGCGGACATAACGTTGCGCCATAAAAATCAAAATGAAGCTCAGTGAATAATATATCGAAGAAAATCAGCAATCAATACCGACATAGTAGTATGATAGGAGATCCTTGCTTCTGTAAAATACTGAAAAGATTATTTCTATAAGTTTTCCTTCAGACCTTAGTAAAGGAGCCATTTTGTCCATAAGGAGACATTTTTCCCATGACCGATTATGAAATGATGTACATTCTTCGCCCCGATCTACCCGAAGAACAAGTGCAACAAGAAGTTACGCGCTACCGAGAATTTTTAGAGCAGTACAACGCCGAAAATCTCAATATTAAGATTTGGGGAAAACGTCGTCTAGCTTATCCAATTGGTAAGTTTCAAGACGGAATTTATGTCCTCGTCAACTATACAGCAGACGGTAAACAAGTCGCACCTTTAGAACGAGCAATGCGTCTAAGTGAACAAGTGATTCGCTATATGACCATTAAACTACCTAAGGGAAAAATTGCTGATGCAGAAAATATAACTCACGAGAAAGAGTCGATTGCAAAAGAATTAGTGACAAGAGAATCACCCAAAAAAGAGCCAGTTACAAAAGAGCCAACACCAGTCGAAGCAAATCTAACAGAATCTCTTCCTGAAGAACCAGCGTTAACAGGACAAGTTCTCATCGAAGCTCTTCCTGAAGAAAGCGTTCCCTTAGAAGCAAATCCAACAGAAACATTGCCTGAAGAATTAGTTCCAGCAGAGCAAGTTCCAGTAGAAGTCTAAAGTCCTTATTTTCCCAGTAATTATCAATCTCTCGCTAGATTTTCCTGAATGCCTATTTTTAAAGGACTCAGGATCTTTAGACGAGAGTTTAATTTTAGGAATAAACTCTAATGGATTGAAATTCAACATTCAAACTTTTCCGATTCATGTCCTCAATATTAAAAAAAGATTAATAACCAGATTATACTTAATAAAAGAATATAAACTAATCATGGTTTAGGATCAATTTCCTGAATTTCAGTTTGTCTCACTAAAGTTGGAAGCAGGGTTATCAGATTAGTATTTATACTTATTGAACGCTCAGTTATCATTTCATCTTTCGTCCACACAAACCGCTAGCCAAAACCTACGGTAATTTAGGAGCCGTCTGTTTGATGGAATACTTGGATAAATTAATCGAAAAACTCAGAGAACTAGCCCAAAAGTTAATTGATACTTTGTTCGGCCCTGAGGCTGAAACTGAACCTGAGTTGATTCCCATACCAGTTAATGGGCGTGATCGCCGCTAGTCGTAGCGTTTATTGGTTTGTTATTGGATAGTTGCTTGTCTTCCCAAATTTTGTGTTTGCCAGAGTTGCTCGTTTTACATGGCCCAAATTTAAATTTATTAGGAAAACGCGAACCCCATATCTATGGCTCAATTACGCTTGAGGAAATTAATCAGTTCCTCATTGAAGAAGGAGAGAAATTGGGGTTCGATGTTGTTTGTGTGCAATCAAATCATGAAGGCGTTCTCATTGATAATATTCAACAGGCTCCAGGAAAGTATCAGGGAATTATTATTAATGCGGGTGCTTATACTCATACGAGTGTGGCAATTCGGGATGCGATCGCTGCGGTGAAAATTCCTACGGTAGAAGTGCATTTGAGCAATATTTACCAGCGAGAAAGTTTTCGTCATTTTTCTTATATTGCCTCGGTCGCAATCGGTCAAATTAGCGGATTTGGCTCGAATAGTTATAGATTTGGACTTCTTGCTTTAGTTGATTATTTAAACAATCATTCCCAATCCGAATAATAATTGTGTTATTTTCACAAATTGGAAGTTGAAAATCAATACAAAATTATTGGATTTTTATTCGATTTATACGTTTTTTTACATGGGTTGACACGATGCAAGTCTATACCCTAGAAGTAATTGATTCAACCTGCCCAATCATCTTTGATAGGATTTTTTGTAGTAGTTATATAAATTCTGGGTTGTCTTAGATATTCTTAAAATACAAAATTAATTTATTATCTTCAGAAAATTCAGGCTAAATTTATCGCATAAATCCGTGTGTTATTTGCAGTAGCGATCGCCTCCTCAAAAGTTTTTGTTTAAAACCCTTGCTTTATTTCCTATCATTCCCTACAATGGTTGATCGCGGCCGAAATAGCATTAACCGAAGAAACTTGCTTAAGGCATTGACCGCTCGCTGCTTTAAAGATACTGAAGAAATTTTTCTTTAAGTCTATAAAGAGACAACAGCAACCCGACTTGGCTGGTATGTAGGATTAACTCTCCCTACCGCTATTTCAGTTAGTCGGACTTATCAGGAAATTTTCTTGATACACTCCATCAGTCGAGAACCAATATAAGTCTAAACTTTAGGCGATGATACTCCATCTCGTCGGTTCTTTTCTGAGTAATTCAATTAACCTATTATTCAATCAAGTAGAGGGTTAAACCGTGTCTATCGGTCTTCTAGGAACAAAATTGGGAATGACCCAAATCTTTGATAGAGAGAAGGGAACGTCCATTCCAGTAACTGTGGTGCAAGTTGGCCCTTGTCCTGTTACTCAAGTTAAAACACCCGCAACAGATGGCTATTCTTCTGTCCAGATTGGTTATAAAGAAGTTAAAACAAAAGCCCTTAGCAAGCCTGAATTGGGTCATCTAAGTAAAGCGGGAGCAACTCCCCAACGTCATTTAAAAGAGTACCGTCTCGATGATGTTTCCCCGTATGAATTGGGACAAACTCTAAAAGCAGATATTTTTAATGTCGGTGATTTAGTTGATGTGTCTGGTCAGAGTATGGGACGGGGTTTTTCTGGTTATCAGAAGCGTCATAATTTTAGTCGTGGTTTGATGTCTCACGGTTCTAAAAGCCATCGGGCACCTGGTTCTACGGGAGCAGGAACAACTCCTGGTCGTGTTTATCCTGGTAAACGGATGGCGGGACAATACGGCGCGACAAAAGTAACTATTCGTCGTTTGACGGTGGTAAGAGTTGACGCTGAACGGAACCTTTTGCTTATTAAGGGCGCGTTGCCTGGGAAACCTGGTACTTTGCTCAATATTACGCCTACTAATCGAGTTGGCCGTAAATAAAGGCTAACCTCTGACCACTGATCAACTGAGTAATATTATGGTTAATTGTGTTGTTAAAAATTGGCAAGGAGAAGAAAGCGGTGAAGCTTCTCTGGAGCTAAAGGTTGCAAAAGATGAAAATGCAACTCATATTGTCCATCGAGCTTTAATCCGTCAACAAACCAATGCTCGTCAAGGAAATGCTTCTACTAAAACTCGTGCTGATGTTCGAGGTGGTGGACGCAAACCTTGGAAGCAAAAGGGAACAGGTCGCGCACGTGCGGGTTCTAACCGTTCTCCTCTTTGGCGGGGTGGTGGTGTCAGTTTTGGCCCAAAACCCAGAGATTTTGAGATCAAGATGAATCGTAAGGAACGCCGTTTGGCTCTGAGAACTGCGATCGCCAGCCGAGTTGATGATCTAATTTTAGTCGAATCTTTTGTGGATCAGTTAACTCAACCGAAAACGAAGGAATTAACGTCTGCCCTGACTCGTTGGGGAGCTAATCTGGAGAAAAAAACACTCTTGATTTTGGATGAGATTCCTAAAAATGTTGAATTGTCGGCTCGGAATGTGGCTTCTCTCAAGATTTTAAAAGCTGATAGCCTGAATATTTTTGATGTTCTTGCTGCTAATAAGATTGTAGCTACTGCTGATGCGATCGCCAAACTTCAGGAGGTTTACAATGACTAGACTTGATTCTCGTAATTTAGCTGATCTAATTCTCAAACCCCTGATCACAGAAAAGGCGACTTTGCTTTTGGAACTAAACCAATACGTTTTTGAAGTCGTTCCTAAAGCTACTAAACCTGATATTAAGGCGGCGATCGAGTCTTTATTTGATGTAAAAGTTGTCAGCGTAAATACGGCCCGTCCTCCGCGCAAGAAAAAACGAGTTGGTCGATTCCTCGGTTTTAAACCCCAAATTAAACGGGCGATCGTCACGCTAAGAGAAGGTGATTCTATTCCTCTGTTCCCAGACGTTTAGTTTTTCGCTTCTTGACTTGGTTTTATAACTAAGCCCACAATCCAAAAATCCAAAATCCAAAATTGAACTATGGGTATCCGTACTTATCGGCCAATGACTCCCGGAACTCGGCAAGCCAGCATCTCTGACTTTTCCGAAATCACTAAGAGTAAGCCGGAAAAATCATTAACTAGCTTTAAGCACAATAAAAAAGGACGGAATAATCGCGGGGTTATTACCAGTCGTCATCGGGGTGGTGGTCACAAACGTTTGTATCGAGAAATTGATTTTCGTCGTGATAAACGAGATATCCCCGCTAAAGTGGCTGCGATTGAATACGATCCCAATCGTAACGCCCGTATTGCTCTGCTCTTCTACCAAGATGGGGAAAAACGCTATATTCTAGCCCCTGCTGGTTTAGAAGTTGACACCATGATTATGGCGGGTGAAGATGCTCCCTTTGAAGTTGGTAATGCTCTTCCCCTAATCAAAATTCCCCTCGGTACTGACGTTCACAATATTGAACTCGTTGCTGGTAAAGGCGGACAAATGGCCCGTTCTGCTGGAAGTTCTGCTCAAGTAGTGGCTAAAGAAGGTGATTATATTACTCTTAGACTGCCTTCCAAAGAAGTGCGGATGGTCAGAAAAGAGTGTTATGCCACCATTGGAAAAGTCGGAAATGCTGATGTTCGTAACATTAAGTTAGGAAAAGCGGGACGGACTCGCCATCTTGGTAAACGTCCCCATGTTCGAGGCAGTGTTATGAACCCTGTGGATCACCCGCATGGAGGTGGAGAGGGCCGCGCACCAATTGGTCGTCCCGGGCCAGTTACTCCCTGGGGTAAACCCACTTTGGGAGCTAAAACTCGTAACAAGAAAAAGCGCAGCAGTGGACTTATTGTCCGTCGTCGCACCAAATAAACTTTGTTTACTTAGCCATATTACTAGTATCCAACTATGGGTCGTTCTCTAAAAAAAGGGCCTTTTGTCGCAGATAGTCTAATCACGAAAATTGAGAAGCTCAACGCGAAAGGCGAAAAACAAGTCATCAAAACTTGGTCACGCGCTTCCACTATTATTCCTGAA
>JANNLO010000269.1:0-4807 GCA_031396835.1 Snowella sp. SOY_38_metabat_116 | reverse complement strand
ATATCAATCCAAATGATCAAACTTTTTCTGGCACAGTCAATTTTTGCCATCACTTCCTGTCTAGTTTGTCCTTCATACAGATATTTGATCGCTTTTAGTCGCTTTCTTATATATTCCTGCTGATATTTGTAAAATAATTTTTCCCATTCTTCTGTGTCAAATCTTATTGGTTTTATTTGTTCTTCTCTATTCATGAGTTCTTCTCCTATTTAAGTTTAATTCTACACTGGGAAGGGAGTATTCTTCTTTATTTAATTTAGAATTGCTGACAGAGGGATGTATTTCTTGCTGAACTCGGCCTTCCGTGATGAACCCGTAGAAGCTAAGATTCAAAGTAAGCGAATTGTTTCTACCTGCGGAATGCGGGAGTCGCCCCTCGCGTCAGAATAAGACTGATGTAGCTTGCTGCAAAGGTATCTTATTGGGTAGGAAGCTGACGCTGTATGCCTTTGTATCAGCGATGGGCGGTTCACCTGACTGAAATTCCGACCAACCAAACCAACTTAGTAATTTTAGGAGCGTTATCAATGACGGAAACTGCTGAAGCTACAATCCCTAATAATTTTCTGGGAATTAATCCCGAAGAAATCAACAAAAAACTTGTCTCCTGGGGAGTTTCCCTTGATGAAATTGTCCAGAAACTTGCTTCTCTCGGACTCCCTGGCGTTGTTTTCATTATTGCCGTTGCCGCATCTAGTGCCACTGCCTACCCTACCATTTACGCACTTTTTGGCTTAGGCGGCCCTCTTGGTCTAGTTGGTGGACTAGGGATCTTAGGTATTTCTACTATTATTGGCGATATTGTGACGGGTTATGGCATTGAGTCTCTGCTTAAAGCTGTCTATCTCAAGCGTCGTGAAACAGAAACCCAGGAATATCTCATTAAGGAAGTGGAAGGTTTACCCATTTCTCAGGTTCTAAAACTTAATCTTAAAAATGCCATTGAGGTGGAGATTGCTTCCAATGAACCCGTTATTCCCAGGGAAGTTGAAATCGCTGAAGAGTAAATTTAGGTAAGTAATTGGTAATGACAACAAAAAACCGCAAAAATCTTGCCTCTGCTTGACTGATTGCGGTATTTTTTTGTTGATTGAAAATTTCTTTGATTACTTAAGCTGTAGTAAATCTAAATTGCATTATTACAAACCTCTAATGATTTGTAACAGGGGGTTTAAGCCTCTTGCCTATAGGAATTGTGAATT
Organism: Snowella sp. SOY_38_metabat_116; assembly: GCA_031396835.1. Taxonomy (GTDB): domain Bacteria; phylum Cyanobacteriota; class Cyanobacteriia; order Cyanobacteriales; family Microcystaceae; genus Snowella. The sequence goes on along the minus strand of JANNLO010000269.1, from coordinate 3,605 downwards.
ACGAATAGCTTAAAGCTATCTTAATTAACTATCTTCCCAGTCAGAAGGCCATTTCATGGTCCAAACGGGAGCAGGTTGAGAATCAGGGGATTCAGGTGTCGGAGCTTCTTGCTGGTCTGCGGATAAAAAACGAGCAAAGAAGGGGATTGCTTTAGTTTGTGGGGTGTTGGGATAAGCCATAGTTATTCCTCTTAAGTTCTGAGTAACAGCTTTAAAAGTGTAAACTGATAATGGCGTATCATATCATATTTGTCTTAAATCACTAGTCTTAAAATTTTTCCTTTTGCTTTTTTTATGAATTGAGTAGCATTTCAGCGATCGCCTGGGAAATTGGAAAATGAGGTGGGTAAAGTTCTAGCCAAAAAAACTCGCCAACGGGATTAATTTCTAAAAAAATGTAACGTTGATCAGGGGTGACAATCATATCAATCGCGCCATAATTGAGACCAAAATATTTCATTAATTCAAATAGTTGTTTTTCAATAATTTGAGGTAAATCGTAAGATTGCCATTGTCGATAGAGAGCCTTGCCTTCTTTTCGCCAATCGTAGATAGCTCCGTCTAATTGTTGGGAATCTATAGCCGCCGTAAATATCTGTTTGCCCACGATAGTTATTCGTAATTCCAGAGCTTTAGGAATGTTTTCCTGAAAAGTCATGGGGCAGAATTGTAAGCCTTCTAAATTATCTAGGTCTTCGTCGGTTACAGGACTTGTGAAGACAACCATTTCTTCTTTATTTTCTCCATAAATCGCAAATTGAGAAAGCATTTTTGTCACAATTCCCGTTGCTTGACAGTCCTGAGCAAATTGCTTAACGGCTTCAGGATTATTAGAGGTTAAAGTATTAGGAATTAATAAGCCTAATTGTCGCGCTACTTGCAATTGTAATTGTTTATGATTGGTGCGCTCTACCTTAGCAATTGGGTCAAGATGAAAGCCAGGTAAACTCGCAATCATCCCTCGAATACCTAACCGACATTCTTTCAGAGAAACTTCTCGAAATTGGCTATCCATACTATCGGGTAATTTCTGTCCGTGCCTCATGCGCCGATACCAGACAGAAGAAACTTCAGTTAACTCTAATTGTTGTTCTCCATCGGTAATAATGCCAGCTTTTTGATCTCCTGAGTAAAGATCAATTTTGACTTCTGTGGGGAAGCGATCGGTGTCCAAACGAAAGGCTTTTTTACCCATCGTTTCTAGGGCTTTGATTACTAGGGAAATACTTTCATTGTCGTGACTAAAAGTAACAATTAAAACGGTCATAAATCTCCTTAGAATTTAAAATTAATACTTCTTAGCGCAAGTTTGGCAACACTACAATAGGATTTTATTTTGATTTTTAGAAGACCAAGAAATCAGCGATCGCGGTAGAAATAGGCAAATCTAAATCACGTTCTAACATTCCCCACTCACCAACGGGATTAACTTCTAAAAAAACGTATTCTCCCGATGGCGTTAAAATAAAATCAAACGCGCCAAAATTCAAGCCTAAATTTACCATAAAAACCTGAAGTTGCTGAATTAATGAATCAGGTAAAGTGTGATCTTGCCAAGCCCCTGCATCAATGCCAGATCGTCGCCAATCTACGGTTGAATGATTATACTGAGAAGACTCTAAAGCCCCCACAAATATCTGTCCATTAACTAACACAATTCGTAGTTCTAATTGTTTAGGAATTTCGGCTTGAAAAACCATAGGACAATAACGCAAAGATTCCGCTTCTTTGAGATCTTCTGCTGTCACCCTACTGGTATAAAGAAAAAGTTCGGGGGATTCCATACTGTGAGCGATCACCGTTAACAATTTACTCACCATTTTTCCTTGAACCTGGGAAAAAAACTCCCGTGCAGAATCAGGATTATTGGTTACCAAAGTAGGGGGAATAATTAAACCAATTTCTGAAGCCAAACGTAGCTGTAATAACTTATTTTTAGCTGTCTCAATCTGAGCTAAATTATCTAACCAACGGGCTGACCTTAAACTATCCCAAAAACCTGCTAAAGTTGCCTGGGATTCTCGCAAACAAGCCTCTCGAAACTGAGGATCTAAATCCGCCGTTAGTTCAGGTTGCCAAATGCGTCTTGTCCAAACGGATTTAACCTGTTCACTATTAATAGATTGATTATTATAAGTTAATTGATAAAAACTTTTTTTACCATCAAATTGGGCTGTTAATTGTATCTCTAACGGAAATTTATCAGTATCTAAGCGAAAAGGTATGGCTCCTTTTTTTTCTACGGCTTCAGCTACGCGATCAATGGTAAAAAAATCGCTGCTATGAGTCAATAATAAAACAACATTAGGCGATTCTTTCATAAATATAGAGTCTGATGAAGATTACACACTTCCCCATAGAGTAAGAGGCAGAAAGTGAATAAATTAGTTAATAATTTTTAAGTAAGTAGGTCGGTAAAATTAATTACCTAATCAAACAAAGAATTATGATAGCATTTTAAAAAATCAAAAAAGAGGCAACTATGAGATTTATTCGTGATTTAAGCTGGGAAACCCAAAAGATGCTAGAACGTATTTACCGATATAGTGAGCATCATCAAACAAGACAACGTGCAAAGTGTCTTCTATTGAGTTTTCAAAGAACGCCGATAAAAGAGTTAATGAAAATATTTGAAGTAACAAGAAAGACAATTTATAATTGGTTTAGTGAGTGGGAAGCAAATAAATTAACAGGACTGTATAATCGTGCAGGTCAAGGAAGAAAAGCAAAGCTAGGAAAAGAACAAGAAAAACAAGTAAAAGAGTGGGTAAAAGAGGAACCTAAAAGCCTTAAAAGTGTTCAGAGTAAAATAGAAAAAGAATGGGGAATAAAAGTTAGTAAAGATACAATTAAAAGAATTATCAAAAAATCAAAAGAAATGAGTTATGTTATGGACAATATGAAAAAAGTATTGACAGTGAAATAATAATTAGTTGCATAGATAGGTTTAGTGAAAACCTAAAGAAAAAAACAGTATTGTTGATGGATCAAGCATCAATTCATACAAGTGACAAGATGATGGAAAAAATAGAGGAGTGGGAAAAGAAAAATCTAGAAATATTTTGGTTGCCAACTTATTCTCCCGAGTTAAATTTAATCGAAATATTATGGAGATTTATCAAATATTAATGGGTTGAAGTAAGTGCATATGATAACCATAGAAGCTTACGAAATTACCTCAAAAAAGTTCTTGACAATTTTGGGACTGAGTATGTAATTAGTTTTGCATAGGTACTTAAGGAACCAAAGGGCGCACGTTTCGATTGGGCTATGGGGGCAATTGTAGCGATAGGCTTTCCTTCATCCGTAATGATTAAGGTCTTATGAGTGCGTTGTAATTCAGTAATTATTTCTTGAAATTGTTGGGGAAGTTGCTTGAGAGGAATTTCCATAATTAATAGTTTTTAAAACTGTGGATTTTAAATAGTTTAATCCGCTTGATAGTGATAACGGGCTTGTAAAAAATAAGGCTCAATAGGTGTTTCGGGGAGGTATAAAAGACTGGTAGGATAAATACTCATAAATTCTTCTCTCTCACGCTGAATGCTGGAAATAAACCTGATTAATCTTCTCGATGATGCCAAGTGTTATGAAACGGTGAGAAA
>JANNLO010000253.1:0-1648 GCA_031396835.1 Snowella sp. SOY_38_metabat_116 | reverse complement strand
GCTCTTGCTACCCTTACTCAAAAGACAGTTTACCAATTGAAGCACGGTTTACTTGATGATTATCTCTGTCACCAACTTAAGCATCCTTCTTTACACATGGTTCTTGCGTAAGTCCTGTAATATTCAACTTTCGTCGTCGTTTAACAATCCTAAATCTTGGTTTTCAGGAGCAGCAAAATACTTAATGGGGTCATGAGTCAATCCCTTTTGAGAGGCGACATAAAAATGATACATCCCTCGATATATCATCTCTAAAGAAATAGAATCTAAGGGCAAGGAAAGCTCATCAGCAACAGCATCACCCAAATCAACTAGAATGGCATAAAACATCCATGTTCCCCAAATTTGTAATTTAATCCCATTGATTGAGCCTGTCCATAAATAACTCAAGTGTAGTAATCGCTTAACCGTATTAAATGCTTCTTCTATCCGCCATCTCTTTCCAAACAAATCTGCTACGACATAAGGGGGCAAAACTTCAGGGTCAAGAACACTTGTTAAATAAGAATACCAAATATTTTTGACCTTAATTTCCACCAAACGTAGAGTAATATAGGGAGTTCTTTTTGTTCCAGAACCCAGACGTATCTTTCTATCTCGTAAAGCATAACTCTCTGTAAATATTTCAAGAACCTTGATAGCTGCTCCTTTTTTTATTCTCGTAATAAATTGCACTTTTCTATTAATCAGTTCTTGCCAAAAACTAAAATGATAAAATCCTCTATCCAGTAACAATAATGTATTCTCTGTCACTAAATTAAGAATCTTCTCTTCAAATTTAATATCACTGGCTTTAGGGTTTTCTTCAAACCATATCTCTATCGGTAGTCTTGTTATTACATCAATAACTGTTCCCATTTTTCCGCCTAATTGTCCTTTTGGGGCATCTTCTAAACTCTTTAGTTTCTGAAATAAGGCTTCCAATATTGAGCCATCTATTGCCCAGATTTTAGAGAATTTATTTTGAGTAAACTGAATACTCTCAGGCAAACTACGTTTTTTTCTTTGCTTCCATCTTTCGTTTAAATGAGGGATTAATTCTTTAAATACTTTCTCAAATATTTCCGATGGAAACGTTAAAAATCTTTCCGACATTGCTTGTTGGCTTACCTCCGTTGGAGAACACCATAAAAATCCTTCTCTGACTAACATTCTCGTTAATTCGCTTATTCCAGCTACATCTCAACCTAACATCGTTATTACGGCTGCTACCATCAACGGTAGCGTTAAAATACGGTTTCTTAGTCCTAATTCACGGTAGAAACCTTTTTGGGCTGTTATCGCTGGCATCAATAATGTCTCTAGTTGTTCGGCAATGACGGCATCTTCTATCATTGGACGTTGTTTTTTCTTGGCGTGGTCTCTATTGGTACGACTCATAGTTTAAGGCTCTCATGCTTTACCTAATAAGAGTTTGACCACTTTTTCTCTCTTTCTTGACAAACCTCTACAAACCTTAACTTGTGACTAATGCCTAATAATTCGCATTGACGTTGAATACATAATTTAGAATGTTTGGGGTCTACCAAGGTTTTTCGGTCGGCAGCCCCAATTGTACCGACCTGTCCACTAAAAAATCCCGTTCGACTTTTAGCTTTCCTATTTGCCGATATAGCTCATCTATCTGGCTTTCAGCTTTTTCTTTGAT
>JANNLO010000244.1:0-3706 GCA_031396835.1 Snowella sp. SOY_38_metabat_116 | reverse complement strand
GAAAAATTCTACAATTGTGTCGAACGAGCCTAGTTTTTTCAAATCTACTGCCCTGAGTAAATTATAATCATCCTGATTTCATTAACAATATCCCTCTATCAACCATTTTACCAGCTTGTTTTCATAATGAGAATTGCTGTCAATATACAGTTATCTGAACTTAGCGATCGCTGTTTTTCTGACTCAGTTTACAATAAAGGCGATCGCATATTTTTAAGTTTGGGTTACAATGAATAAAATTTATAATTTCTACCAGAATTAAACTAAATTTTCACCCAAGATAAAAGTAATGTTAACGCTAACTTATCCTCATATTATTAAACAGAAAAATTTGCCTGCCTGTTTGGAACGTTTTCCGCGTATCCGAGTGGCGCAAATTGTTATGGATTATCTGGCTTACGGTTGGTCAGTCGAAGAAATGTGTCATCAACATCCCTATCTATCCCTAGCGATTGCTCATGCGGCTATGGGTTATTACTTTGATCATCAAGAAGAAATTGATACAGAAATTAAAAATGATTGGGAGCAAGCACAAATCCCGATCAATCAATCAGCCCCTTCTCCTTTTTATGTTCGTATGAAAGCAAGAGGTTTGCTATAGATGGCGATCGCTTTCTATATGGATGTACATATTCCTCAAGCAATTACCGTGCAACTGCGTCGGCGTGGTGTGGACGTGTTGACTGCCTTTGAAGACGATACTCAAGAATTGTCCGATTCTGAACTATTGGCAAGGGTGACGGAGCTTCAACGAGTTCTTTTTACGCAAGATATTCGGTTTCGAGTCTTGGCTCAAACTTGGCAGCGAGAAGGAAAAGTTTTTTCTGGTTTAATTTTTGGTCATCAGCTTGGTGGAACAATCGGTCAATTTGTGAAAGACTTAGAATTTATTGCTAACGCATCGGAACCAGAAGATTGGGTAAATATTGTTGAATACATCCCTTTTAGGTAGAAAATAAGAATTGCACTTGTTAAATTATATTAACAGAAAACGCTTCCAAAACGAGTATTAAAATGTCATCTATCTTAGAAGTCTATAAACAAAATAAGCAATTTATTTTAGATAAATCAATCCGCCAAGTACTATCTCTTGCAGGAGATGGCAGACTCAGGAATGAAAATAAAACTTGTCAAGAATTTCGGGAATTATTATCGGTGATCCCAACGGAATATCTGGTTAAATATGCTAACGAATGTCTAGATGATAGATTTGATGATAGTGGTTTAGTTTTGCAGGATATTATTAATCAAGCGGGTAAACGTCTAGATTTTAAGATCGAGTATGGACTTTATCAGGGTTCCAAAAATACCATTGGTTATGATGGAATCTGGGATCTGAATCAAGAAAATAGTATTATTGTTGAAGTTAAAACAACCGATGCTTATCGAATTAATCTGGATCATATTTATAGTTATAAACGTAAATTAGTTGAACAAAATCGTATTTCTGAAACTTCTTCTATTTTAATTATTGTTGGAAGGAAAGATACGGGAGACTTAGAAGCACAAATTAGGGGAAGTCGTTATGGTTGGGATTTTCGATTAATTAGTGTAGATTCTTTAATGAAATTAGTTGAATTAAAGGAAAAGTTAGACGATGAAAAAACGATCAAACAAATTAGTGAGATTTTACGCCCTTTAGAATTTACTCGTTTAGATAAACTGATCGAAATTGTTTTTGAAACCACTCAGGATATTCAATCTGAAATAATAGACTATCCTGAAGTCGATTCTGAATTTGGTGAAAATGATAAACAAGAAGATCAAATAAATGAAGAAAGTCAAAAAAAGATAGAAAAAACTTCAATACTATCTCGTGTTAATTTTCATGAAAAATGTCTTCAAAAAATAGAATTAAGTCTTAATATAAATTTAGTCAAAAAAAGTCGAATAGGTTATCAAACTCCTGATCAAAAGAAAGGATTTATTTTTTGTATTTCTAAAGTTTATTTAGAAAAGTTAGGTACTAAATATTGGTTTGCTTTTTATCCTAAACAAGAAAAGTTTTTAAGTTACTTCAAAGAATCTTATATTGTTTATGGCTGTGGTAGCGAAGACAATACTTTTTTAGTCCCTTTAAAACTTATTCAGGATGAGAAGGACAATCTTTCAACAACAGAAAAAGAAGGTAAAATTTATTGGCATATTCATATTCATCAAAGAAAAAATGATTTTTACTTACGAACTCCTGAAACAAATCAAACAATTGATCTTGAAAAATATCGAGTTTGATAATTAATACAATTAACTTGAAAATATTAACGTGATCTTTTATTAACTAAAAATCCCCCTATCCAAAAATATTTAGAGGGAAATTAAGATAAATTTTGTAAGATTAATAATTATTCGCTAGCTTTGGGACTAATTTCTACTGGTGTTGCTTCTTTAAAAACAATACGGAGCCAAGGCGGTGCAATAAAGGTTGTTAGGATCACCATCACAATAATAGCGGCTTCTGTGGATTGGGTTAATGCGCCACTCGCTGAGCCAACGGCCGCAAAAACTAAACCCACTTCTCCTCGCGGAATCATGCCAACTCCGATCGCTAATTTGTTTAGTTCTGGTTGACCGAAGAGCGTAAAACCTGTGACAACTTTGCCGAGAATCGCTACTATCACTAAAAAAGCCGCAATAATCAAACCTTCTCGATTACTGGGAATAGCGGGATTAAGAACGCTTAAATCTGTTTTAGCCCCGACACAAACAAAGAAAATCGGGACAAAGAAATCGGCGATCGGCAAAATTTGCTCTTCTAATTCTTTGTGTTTTTCGGTTTCTGCGATGATTAAACCTGCGGCAAAGGAACCTAAAATGGCTTCTAAATGTATGATTTGGGCGATATAGGCAAAGGTAAAGGCAATGATTAGGGAAACTAGCAATAATTGCCCTCTAGTTTTCATACTATTAACCAAGCTGACATAAAAAGGACTCAGAAAACGTCCTAATACAATTGAACCAATAACAAAGGCTCCTGCACTAAAAATCAGGTAAATAACATTATTAACTTGAATTTCACCTGTTTTGGCTAAACTCGCAACAACGGCCAACACCACAATGCCCAAAATATCGTCGAGTACGGCGGCTCCAATAATAATTTGGCCTTCATTGGAACTGAGTTGATTGATTTCGGCTAAAACTTTGGCTGTGATGCCAATACTGGTCGCGGTTAGGGCTGCACCTGCAAATACGGCGGGAATGGTATCAACATGAAATAGCGTGATTAAGCCCAATACTCCTAAAAGAAAAGGCGTGACCACTCCAACAACGGCGACGATCGCAGCTTGGGGCCCGACTCGAATTAGTTCTTTGAGATCAGATTCTAGCCCGATTTCAAATAGTAAAATAATTACACCTAATTCTGATAAAACCGAGATGACTTCACTTTGGGCTGCAAATACCGCTTGCGCTCCTTGTTGGGTCAGGGGAGAGGTATTAATCAAAAATTGTATTAATAAAGAGTCACTGGCAACTGCACCACTTTCGGGAAATAACAATAATTTGAAGGCAGAAGTACCAATTAAAACACCCGCCGTTAATTCACCTAAAACGGGAGGAAGATTGATTTTTAGACAAATTTCTCCACCGAGTTTACTGGAAAAGTAGATCAGGACTAAACTGAGAAGAACTCCCGCTAAAACTAGGGAACTACTGGCTTCTTGATTTTGGTTGGCTGTGGCCAAGAGCGGCAAAAAAGGGAGAGGAATGC
>JANNLO010000213.1:0-9355 GCA_031396835.1 Snowella sp. SOY_38_metabat_116 | reverse complement strand
AGTAGGGGGTGCAAGCCTTTTTACTCATTCTAGACCTTTTTCTCGCACTTTTTTTCTCGCTAAATCTCCCCAGCCCTTTTTCAATAACGCTTTCAGCTTTATTCAGCAAGCCCTAGTTAGAATTAAATTTCAAATCGTTGATCAGCTTCTTTAATCAGTTTTTATAAAATAATCCAAGCAGTCCTGAATTACGAGTTTTCTCGGAGAAAAATTGATTGAATTTATTATTTATTATAGTGCAACTCTTTCAGTGAACATTAAACTAAAGCCGCGATTCGCATGAGGTCAAACTCGTCTATTGGCATCGGTTTTCCATATAAATAGCCCTGATAAAAATCACAGCCTCTCTGCTGGAGAAAGTTAGCTTGCTCAATGTTTTCCACTCCTTCGGCCACGATCGCAAACTTAAAATGACGAGCGATCGCAATAATTGCCTCTATCAGTGCCGCCTCACCAGGCAGATCCTGAACAAAACATTGATCGATTTTGAGTTCATTTAAGGGCAACCGTTTGAGATAGGCCAAAGAAGAATAACCCGTCCCAAAATCATCAATGGATAAATGAATCCCCAAAAGTTTTAACGCCGACATCGTAGCGATCGCTTGATGAATATCCGCAATAATCAATCCCTCTGTCACCTCTAAGGTTAAATGGGTCGCATCAACTCCCGTCGTCTCAATGATCTCTTTAACACGGGAAACAAAGGTAGATTGACGAAACTGATAGGGACTCACATTGACAGAGATCTGCAAACAAGAGCCAGCCGCTTGAATCCGCGCCAGATATTGACAAGTTTCTAGCAAAACCCACTCCCCAATCGAGACTATCAGTCCATTTTCCTCCGTAATGGGGATAAATGTCGCTGGAGGAACCATTCCCATCACTGGATGCGGCCAACGAATCAAAGCTTCCGCGCCCATCAAGCGACCTTCTCTATCCATTTGGGGTTGGAGATAAACCAAAAATTGATTTTGCTTCAGCGCGTGGCGTAGTTCGTTATCTAAAGCAAAATGAAACTCCACATCTCGTTGCATTGTTTTCTCGAATAGGCGAACCATATTGCTCCCAGAGGCCTTTGCTTTATACATGGCAATATCGGCTTCTTTTAATAAATGGTTAATCGTCTTTTTGTCTGTATGAAAAAGACTAATCCCGATACTCGCACCGATTCTGATTTTTTCTCCTTCTAAAATGAAAGAATCCGACAGTTTAGCGCAAATTTTCTCCCCAATACTCACACTTACCTGAGAGGCGATCGCTTCTTCTGATCCTAATTCTGGCAAGATAATCACAAACTCATCACCCCCAAAACGAGCGACCGTATCCACCTGACGTAAAGATTCTTTGAGGCGTGTGGCTACTTCTTGAAGTAACATATCTCCCACGGCATGACCTTTGGCATCATTGATTCTTTTAAAGCGGTCTAAATCAATAAACAGCAAAGCACCATAGTTCCCAGAGCGTTGAGTAAGAGCGATCGCGTTTTCGAGCCGATCAAACAAAAGATGACGGTTAGGTAAATTGGTCAGCAGATCATAAAAGGCAAGATGCTCAATTTGTGCTTGGGTTTGCAATCGCTCGGTAATGTCATTAATGACGACTAACGCCACCAATTGATCCAGCAATAGGAAGGCATGGGTCGAGATTTCAACATTAATCAGCGTTCCTTCTTTTGTTAAATGTCTCCAAACACCCCAAAAGTTTTCCTCTGAGGTCAATTTATCTCGGAGTTCATCAAGAGAGTTCAAATCGTCACGGGGGAAAAGATCGACTATTTTCATGCTCAAAAATTCGGCTTTGCTATAGCCATAATGGGCGATCGCATCTTCATTTACCGCCAAAAAATTTAAAGTTTCTAGATCCACAACCCACAAAGGATTGGGATTACTTTCAAACAACAGACGATATTTAGATTCACTTTCTTGTAAAGCAATTTCTGCCCGTTTGCGTTGAGTAATATCCGTTAAAACACTCGTTCCCAACCAACAATTATTAATTTCATCCCACTCAAAAAAATCAGAAGAACCAATCCAACGAACCGTACTATCTTGATGAAGAAAGCGATACTCGATATTGCTACTTTTTTCCAGCTTATCGTCTTCCATTCGCTGAGGGAAAATGATGTCTAAATCTTTAGAAATAATATTATTTGTCCAGAGATTTTGATCCGCCTTTAATGCTTCTGCGCTATAGCCCAAGAGTATTTTGCATCCCCCAGACCAGGAATCAAAGCTCCAAGTGCGATCGGGAAATATTCGATAACTCGTAATCGCCGCGATCGCTCTATTGAGAATATTACTCAGCCTAACTTCTTGCCTACGTTGATAGTCCGTCATATCCGTAATGACAACACTATTAATCAAAATCTCGTCTATCCTAAATTGTTTGATCGTTAACTTAACAGGTATTTGAATTGATTTTGCGACTATTGAAAGAGACAATTCTATTGTCAAAATTTCCTCTTCCTTAACCTGCTGCAATAGCCCCAAAAAGACCTTGCGATCTTTAGGAATAATAAATGTTTCTAACTCAGAACCAATCAAATCTTTTAAAGGACAATTCAATAATTCAGATAACTTCTGATTACCATACAAAATCAAACCTTCATCAGAAATAGTCGCCGCCCCTTCTCCCATTTGTTCCACTAAACGCTGATAAACATGATCCGCCCCCTGAAGCGTAAAAACCTTTCTCCCGCCCTTATCAGTTGCAACAACGATCGCATCAACTTCTCCCGAATGAATTGCCTCTAAAGTTTCTTCCGCCAGTCTTAAACGATCCTGCACCTCCGCTAATTCCTGATGTAATCTGCTTACTTCCTGGTGCAAGGCTTCATCAGTGAGTAAGTTATTCATTGTTATTCCCCTCCCATAATCTTTTCATGGATAACATCAGTCAATTCCAGTCCTAACAAAACTTTTTCGGTATTCGATAAATCACCAATAATCTTTTTAATAGGAAGTGGCAACTTTTTAACGAGCGTTGGTAAAGCAATAATCTGATCTTCTATCGCTAGAGAGGGTTGTTCAACTAAATCAATAATTTCTATGACATATTCACCTGGAAAATTCTCCTCACAGATATTTTTTAAATTAGTAAAAGCCACTAGAGATTTTTGTGTTTGTCCAGCAATATATAACCGCAATTTCCAATGAGGGTTGTTTAATCTATCTCCCTCATCTATTGCGTGATCTGTCTCGGTTAAATTGTCGTTAGTCATATTTTCTTTTAAATTTTAAATAAATAAGTTTGTTCTGAGTAAAGATTGTTTCCTAAGATTTATGCGCTCTAAAGTTTATAGAGGCAAGGGGCTTAAGCTCCTTATTACCAAGCATTAAAGGTTTAAAATAATGCTATTTAGATTTATCACAGTTTAAGGTTTAGGCGATCGCCTAGAATGAGTTTTTTTATTATCAATTAATATTAATCAATATTATCGATGAGCCTCACGCAACGCCTTCATAAATTTCTGCCGCTCAATTAACATTTTTATGCGTTCTTCTTCTTCCTGTATTGATAAAACCAATTCTGCATCCTTATTAAACAACTGCATTTGTAGAGCCTTCAACTGAGCTTCTAAGAGATATTTTTCTTGCTCAAATTCTCGTTTTTTTAGTTCAAATTTTTGTGTTATTTGCTTAGCAATTAATTTATTTTCTATTTCTTTATTCATACGTTCAGTTCCTGTTAATACATTACCTTCTCCGATGTAAGCCTCGACCAACGTTACGCCATCATTAGTTAAGATAAATTCTCGTAATTGATTAGAGTGCGCCATCCCACGAGACTTGAGAATATAGAGAATCCGATTACGCTCCCCATTCGTCTTGATGACTTGAAGATCTATCCAAGTATCCATCAAAGAAGAGATCCGAATGGCCGCCCCTTCATGCTCCACATCCCCCTCACCAGGAGTTAAATCCGTCAAAAAAATCGTGATTTGCTTGCTCTTTAAAAAGTCAATTAAGCGCGTGAAAAAATTCTTAGTTTGGATCAAGCTTCCACTGAGAATCAAACTACTCATAGGATCAATAATGATAGTAGTAGGAGCAAAACTTTCTATCCAGCGATGGACTTTAAACAACCGCATTTCTAAGTTGTAATTGGTGGAACGAACTGCATCAAATTGTAATAAACCCTGTTCAATATAAACATTTAAATCAAAACCAACTGAAGTTAAATTGCGAACAATTTGTTGAGGCGATTCTTCCGTTGCTAAATATAAACACCGTTCTCCTCGCAAACAGGTTGATTGGGCAAAATAAGCCGCCAAAGTTGTTTTTCCTGTTCCTGCTTTCCCTGTCACAAGAATACTACTACCCCGAAAATAACCTTGTCCATCAAACATAATATCGAGTTCTGGAATGCCTGTTGAAATTCTTTCATTAGAAACTGTATGCTCCAAGGTTAAAGAAGTAATGGGTAAGACCGAAATTCCATTTTCTTCAATCAAAAAAGGATACTCATTATTGCTATGACGCGAGCCTCGATATTTGACAATTTGCAAAGTTCGGGTTGCCAACTCATCAATGGTTTTTTGTTCTAATCCGATCACACAATCCGAAACATATTCTTCTAAACCTTGACGGGTTAAACTATGCTCTCCCCGTTCACCCGTGATTAAAGCCGTCATACCTTGGCTTTTTAACCAACCAAATAAACGCCGCAATTCTGAACGGACAAGATTAGCATCAGATAAAGCGGAAAATAAGACTTCAATTGTATCCAAAAATACCCGTTTAGCACCAACTTTTTTGATTGCGTAATCTAAGCGAATAATTAAGGCTTCCAGATTATATTCTCCTGTTTCCTGCATTTCACCAGATTCAACGTGAACATGATCAATCAAGAGTTGATTGTTGTCGATCAGCTCCTTCAAATTCCAGCCCAAAGATGTCACGTTTTGAGTAATTTCAGACGCAGTTTCCTCAAAGGTCATCAAAACCCCTGGTTCTTCATACAATGTCGCACCCCGAACAAGAAACTCCACCCCAAATAGGGTCTTACCGCAACCCGCCCCTCCACAGATCAAAGTGGGTCTGCCCTGGGGTAAGCCGCCATTGGTAATTTCATCGAGTCCTTGAATACCCGTTCGGCATTTAGGTATTTGGGGATAATTATTATTTTTCATGAGAGTTTAAAAGTTTAGTGTTTTAAAATTGAATTTTTAATAAATTTTTTTAGGTTTTATGCCTCTAAATCTTCCTTGCTAAGGGGCGACTTCAAACCAGTATATTAGTCTAACAGACTCGCAAAAGTCTTATAAAATAAGGGATTGAGATTTTAAGGCAATTTACTTACATGATACTCAACAATTCTATGCGCCATAACACTTTTGGAAGGCCTGTAATTAAAGTTCATAGGGATAGGACGAACTTATCAAGCTGACGTCAGTTGACAATAGCGGCAGAAAAGACCCCGAACAACAACGATAAAGGATAAAATAGTCAAAAAGTATTTTTTGTAATCAAGGGAATTATTCTAGTGCTATCCTCACTCATCGCTGACTATCGCATCATCTTTGAACGCGACCCGGCTGCTCGTAATGGGTTTGAGGTGCTGTTTTGTTACCCTGGTTTTCAGGCTCTGATGTTCCATCGGGTTTCCCATCGGCTGTATCGTCTTAACATACCCTTTATTCCCCGTTTTCTGTCCCATATTGCTCGTTTTTTAACGGGAGTTGAAATCCATCCTGGCGCGGAAATTGGTCAAAGTGTCTTTATTGATCACGGTATGGGAGTAGTTATCGGAGAAACGGCGATTATTGGCGATTATGCCCTGATTTATCAAGGTGTCACCCTGGGCGGAACGGGCAAAGAACACGGTAAACGCCATCCAACTCTCGGCGAAAATGTCGTGATTGGGGCAGGCGCAAAGGTTTTAGGCAATATTTCTCTGGGAGATAATGTGCGAGTGGGAGCGGGTTCGGTGGTTTTGCGGGATGTGCCGTCGGATTGTACAGTGGTGGGAGTGCCAGGTCGAATGGTTCATCGTTCTGGGGTTAAAGTCAATCCATTGGAGCATGGAAATTTGCCCGACTCGGAAGCGACGGTTATTCGCCTTTTGGTTGAACGCATCGAATCATTAGAAAAACAAGTTGAAGAATTAAAAGAGTCTCGTAGTCGTGAATTGGATTCGGTTTCAGAAGCTTTGTATCGTTCTTGTTCTGAGAATATATCAGTGAGCAATGGCCGTACTTGTCGTTTAGGCGATCGCGAAATTGAGGAGTTTTTGGGTGGAACGTCCTAATTTAAATTAAATATTTAACAATCGATAACGCAAACTCAATAATTTCAGCCAAATCCTAGGATAACGACTTTCTAACCAAGGTTGAGATTTTTTTAACCATTGGACATACCAAGGCTTGAGGAATAATTTTTGCAAAGAATCGACCGTAAATTCAGCATAAACACCAAGCCAGCGCAATAAATCTTGAGTTCCCGCCATTTCCCAAATCCAGAGTAAGAGTGCAGGATTTTTTCGGGCGGCTTTTAAGGCCAAACGGCTGAACATCGGCCAAGTTGTTTTATCTTTAATAAAAGTTTCCGCAACATCGGGAGTCGAATCGGCTAATAATCCGAAAAAAGTATTGAGCATGGCATTAACTCGTTCAGGCGGTAACATTTTGCCAGTTGGAACCATCATTCCTTTGGAAAAAAGCCAAGTTACGGCAATATTACTCTGATAAGCGCGAATTTGGTTTAAATCTTTGCCTGTCAATAAATCATATTTTAATGCTGTATCTAATAAATCGGTTAAACGCCCTAAATTTCGCACTAAAGAACCAAATCCTGTGAAAACTAAAGGAGATTGCAAGGATGCGGCATCTCCGATCGCTAATAACCGATCAAATGCTACTTTGCGATCGCTTTTATTTGTACTGAAATGTCCTGGAATATAACCGAAAGTCGGCTTTTTCCAAGTTAATTTTTCGAGATCACAACGACGATATTCAGGCAAAATTGTGAAAAAATCTTCATACATTTCTAATAATGATCCAGGATTTTCGGGATTAACTTGATGATAATGAAACAGATAAAAAGTCAATTCATCCCCTGAACCAGGAAATAATTCCCAAATTAATTGTCTTCCCCGTGAAATGTCTCCATGAGAATTAAGTACATCTCCATATTTAGTATTCCAAATATCAGAATTAATGCCTTCAATAACTGCTCCCACAGTCGGACAAACACTATCAAAAGTATTCGATCCATTTAACTGCCAGGCAATCGGGGAAGCGGTTCCCATTGCATCAATTAGCAATCTTCCTTGAACTTTTTTTGAATTTTTAGTAGGTAAATGAATTAACTGAAGTGTTACTTTTTGAGAATCTAAATCTGCACGAATAAATTCCGTTTCATCCCAAATTTCTCCGTTTGCTTTTCGTAATTTTTCTCCACAAAGTTCTAATAATTTAGCAGAATCAAGGGCAATATTTAAGACTGTTGGTGTATGTAAAACTGAGGCTTTTAAATGGGTTGGATTATTGCCATCAAAAAATTTATTAAATCCGTCTTCATATTCCCTTGCAATTAAACTTTCAAATTCTGCTTCCGTAAATAATCCTAATTCAATCAAACGTTGAAATTCCGAACGCGAAATATTCCATTCCCGATTCATCCGCCCAAAGGGTAATCTTTCGATCAATAACACTCGATAACCTAATTTAGCCATGACTGCTGCATGAACCGCACCTAAAGCGCCGCCAATATAAATTAGATCATAAAAAGTTCCCTCAATTTCCGTTACCGACTCACTCTCGAAAATAACTTGTTTGGGGGTTTGGGGATTGCGAACACTTTCACGCCAGCGTTTTTCCCACCAATAAACTCGTTGTAGATCGTATTCTCCCTGGGGCATTTTTTGGAAAAAGTGGACAGTTTGAGGATAATAAGGGGCTAAAGCTTCAAAAATAGATTGTTCAGATAAATCAATATCAGGCGGTGCTGGATAAGTGATGGGAAATTTTGCTCGAATTTCTCTGACTAAATTTTGACTAATTGCTGATTCCTGAGAAAAAACCGTTTTTCCCCAACGAAATATTTTTAAATAAGTTGTGCGTTGAACCGACCAAATAAATAATGATAATTCGCTGCTTTTTTTTAGATTAGATTTCTCAATCAGCCTCAAACCTTCTGGTGTCAAGACTTTAACCCCAATAATCGGTTGCCAAATGTGCTGTAGCCAGTTTCGTACAGCGTCAATATCAGGAGTTGGGACTTCAATATAAAGGATTTCACGCATCTGAATCATTGGCAATAGACGGGAATTACGAAAAAATACTGTCACGGTTTATTAAAAAATAAGTTAAGATTTCGTTACATTCTTAAAATTAACTTAATCTTAAGAAGCGTCAACCGCTATGATCCATTATCTAGGTTTCTGTTCCCGTTGAGTCCAGTTTTATGCACTATCCTATTCCCGCCAGCCCAGAAGAAATTATTTCACTCCGCGATCGCCCTGTAAATGAGGAGTTGATTGCTTTGGCGATCGCAGGAATTGTTCGTTTAGCCCGATTGCGTGGTCAGTCTTTAGATGATTTGACGGCGGAAGTGTTGGAAGAAGATACTGTTTTGGATGGAGTGCAACGCAATTGGTTGAGTAAAATGGTGGCTCAAGCTTGGGGTTCTTTGCCTCAATTGAATGATTTCAATGCCTGAAAATATTAAAATCAAACTTGTTAGTTATTCCCAAGAAACTCAGGCTCTAGAACAGATTCGTCGTAGGGTTTTTCAACAAGAACAAAACGTTGCTGAAGAGCTTGAATTTGATGGCTTAGATGCAGTTTCACAACATTTATTAGCTTATTTTAATAACGAACCAGTTGGAACTCTACGCATTCGAGAAATTGATATAGTAACAATAAAAATTGAACGTTTAGCTGTTCTTATTTCTGCTCGAAATCAGGGAATTGGCCGTCAATTAATGATTCAAGCGATCGCACTTATTACCCTTAAAAATCAGTATGAACAAATTATTATTCATGCTCAATCTTATCTGATAAATTTTTATCAAACTTTAGGTTTTCAGCCTGTTGGAAAAACTTTTTTAGAAGCAGAAATTTTGCATATTAAAATGATAAAGTTCCTAATTTAAGCTGATTAGTTGAGTTGAAGATAACAGGACAAAAATAATACCATCAAGACCATTTTCTTGAAGTTGATAGCCACTAAGATTTTTAACGATTTTCTTTAACAAACTTTTGAATTTGTTCTTGACATACTCACCGACCTAAAGGTACGGTGATTCTTGACGCTTCAACGGGAACCGCTACCGAAGTAGTCTTACAATCCCTCTGCATCCGTTTAAGGTCGTGGCGATATCCCATCCCGACCATCTCTATATTTTTAGATGC
>JANNLO010000142.1:0-26203 GCA_031396835.1 Snowella sp. SOY_38_metabat_116 | reverse complement strand
GCCCTTGGCTTACCCAGGCGGATTGAAGATACAATTGAGAAGCTAGAAAAAGGAGATGTCTTGATTCGGGTACGTTCTTCAGAATCAGACCGACTCTTGCGTCGCCTTAGTACTATGCAGTTGGGAACAAATTACACCCTGATTCTTAGCACTTTATTAATTTCTGCAACTCTGTTGTTTGTAAATCAATATGTTGCGATCGCCGTTGTTGTGCTATTAATAGCAATAGTTCCTGGTTACGCGCTCTGGCAGTTGATGAAACGACTAGACCGTCAAGACCGCAAATTTTAAAATCAAAACAACTTTATTTTTACAATACTGATCAAGTGTTAGAAACAAATTCTCCCATGATAAATCGTCAATTTATCGGACGCACCGATACTGGCATGGTTCGCTCCGCCAATCAGGATAGTTATTATATTGATTCCTTGGCACGTTTCTTTATTGTTGCTGATGGCATGGGAGGACACGCAGGCGGGCAAGAAGCTAGTTTAATTGCCACTAAAATTGTCAGTAGCTATTTGGAGAAAGAATGGGAATCGGAAACGCCTTCACCTCAACTTCTTCAAAACGCATTGTTAGCGGCAAATCAAGGCATTATTGAAGACCAGGAAGAACATCCCGAACGAAGAGACATGGGAACAACGGCCGTTTTAATTGCTTTTCGGCATGATGGGGCTTGGCGCGCTCACATTGGAGATTCTCGTTTATATTGTTTACGGAGTGCAGAGTTACAGCAAGTCACTGAAGATCATACTTGGGTAGCAAGAGCTTTAAAAATGGGCGATATTGAAGAAGAACAAGCAAGAATTCATCCCTGGCGACACGTTTTATTTCAGTGTTTGGGACGTAGAGATTTAAATCAAGTAGAAGTTGCGTCTTTAGAAGTAAACCCAGGCGATCTTTTTCTTTTATGTAGTGATGGTTTAACAGAAGAAGTTGAGGATGAGACAATTTTGGAAATTTTAGGATCGGAAAAATCCTATGAGGAGAAGGCGATCTCTTTAATTGAATCAGCCAAAGAGGCTGGCGGTTCCGATAATATTACCGTTGTTCTTGTTGATCTTGTATTATCAAATCCCTAAAAAACAACAGCGATTTCTAGCGTTTATGAATCCTCTCTGGCCTAAAGACAAACCGCGATCGCCTAAAGCTCTCTTAAAGATTCCTCTGCTAAAGCTTTCATCTCGTCTAATTTATCCCAAACTACTTGTAATAAGCCATCTAAACCGAATCGAGTTACCGCAGAAATTCGTAAAATCGGGACAGAAGAAAGTTCGGCTAATTCTTGATGAACAGATTCCACCATTTCTTTTTCGGCTGCATCCATTTTATTCAAAACGATAATTTGAGGACGTTCGGGTAAACCTTGTCCATAGGCTGATAATTCCTGCTGAATGGTGTGATAATCAGCCAGGGGATCACTATCAGTCATATCGATTAAGTGCAATAACAAGCGAGTGCGTTCAATATGTCGCAGAAAATCGAAGCCTAAGCCGACTCCCTCGTGCGCTCCCTCGATTAGACCTGGAATATCGGCAAATACGGTTCCATCTCCTGTTGGTTTACGAACAACCCCTAAGTTGGGAATAAGCGTGGTAAAAGGATAGTCGGCAATTTTAGGACGAGCAGAGGATAAAGCCGAAATAAGTGTCGATTTTCCTGCATTCGGTAAACCAATAATTCCCACTTCCGCCAAAAGTTTTAATTCTAGTCGTAACGGAAATTTTTCGCCTTCTAAACCAGGTAACGAATATTCTGGAGCGCGGTTGCGATTACTCAAAAAATGTTGGTTGCCTAATCCTCCTTTTCCGCCCTGGGCTACACACAAAATCTGTCCATCTGTCACCAAATCTCCTAATATTTCCCCTGTTTCTGAATTATAGATAATGGTTCCACAGGGAATTTCAATTAGAGTATCTTTTCCTGCTGCTCCCGTGCAATTATTGGGGCCGCCCCGCTTACCATCATCGGCTTTAAAAGAACGGGCATAGCGAAAATCTAAAAGTGTTTGTAAATTATCAACGGCTTTGAAAATAACCGAACCGCCTCGTCCTCCATTTCCACCAGAAGGCCCACCTGCGGGAACATATTTTTCTCGACGAAAAGCAACGATGCCATCTCCTCCTTTTCCTGCTTCGACTTCTATTTCTGCGTGATCAATAAATTGCATGATTAATTAATTACTTTTGGTGATTTTATGAGTTTTGATTTCTTTTTCTAGTTTCATTCTAGCAATTTCTTACAATTACTATAAATTTATCAATCTAACTAAATATATTCAGAAATATCTTCTTTGCAATCATCGGCTAAATAGGACAAAGAACGAAATCGTAAACCGACTAATTGATCATAAAGAGGATTTAGTTTACATAGAGGCGGAATATGAATTAATTTATGACCGAATAAGGTAATATCGCGTTCAAAAGGACATTGGGGCGGAACTAATTTGCAGATAAATCTAGCTAAACGTGGCTCAAGAATGGGCATTTCATCTAACCAATCTTTGATGGGATGCAAGAGATCTGGATGGGGATGATCTGAGGATTGAGGAATATTTGGATTACAAAGGGTATGTTCTAAAGATTCTAAGGCTTTTACCTTGATCCCTAAGGCTTTGCTATAGTTGTGTAAAAGTTGGGCTTCGGTCGGTGAATAAAGTCCATCGGCGATCGCTACTAAAACGGCTGTTCTGAGAAAATTTTCGGCTGTGGTTTTATCGTTTCCTAATCCTTCAACTAATTCTTGAGGAGTAATAGTTCTGAATAAGACAGTATCGGTGTCTTTGAAACCCATTTCCTGAACTAAATCAGTGATAAATGTTTGTTCTTCTTCGGTATAGTCGCCATCGGCCCAAGAAACTGTTAATAAACCTCTGAGCCAAGTAGCAATTTGAACATTTGTATAATTAGTTTGATTAACTTTGACCATGAAACCTTTTGTAAATTAAATGAATAATTAATCAGACAGAATAAAGATTTTCTGAATCAATTATAACGAATTTTTAACTATCTAAAACTTAGAACTCTAAATCTGAAATAATATTACATAAATAATATTAATTAATGTTAATTTAATTTGCTTTTCTTGGGTCTAAATAAATGAGAATGCTCAGGATGATAAAGTTGAGAACGGACAGATTGACTAGCAGTTAAGGCGGGACTAATTAAATATAAAGTCGTGCGAATTAAATCTTCTGTTCGGGTGACAAAAGCCATTTTTTCTAGGGGAACAACGACAATTTTTTCATCTTCCCAACCGACTCGAAAACAGATGGCAACAGGCGTATCAGGGGCATAATGTTCTAATAATTTTGCCTGCGCTTTTTCTACATGACGAGCTGCTAAATAGAGACAAAGGCTGGCTTTATGGGCTGCTAAAGAAGCTAATTCTTCTGATTCAGGAACCGCAGAAGCTGCTCCACTAATACGAGTAAGAATAATTGTTTGTACTAAATCGGGAACCGTTAATTCTACGCCCAATTTTGCGGCGGCGGCTTGAAAAGCACTAATTCCAGGGATTAATTCAAAGGGAATTTCGGCAATATTTAAGGCTTTAATTTGTTCATAAATTGCGCTATAAAGGGTTAAATCTCCTGAATGAAGTCTGACAACAACTTGATTATTTCTGACTTTTTCTATCATCAAAGGCAAAATTTCTTCTAATACTTTATTGCCAGTAGGAATTAGTTGAGCATCTGCCCGAACATCTCTTAAAATTTGTCGGGGAACGAGGGAATCGGCATATAAAATAGCATCAGCTTGGGAGAGAATTTTATATGCTTTAAGAGTTAATAAATCAGGATCGCCAGGCCCTGCACCAATAAAATAAACGGCTGGTTTTAAGTTAGTCTGAGTCATATTTCAAGTTATATTAATAATGTTAATGATTTTGATCAACAGGTTCTTGATTGGTAATAACATCGGGCAGCGATCGCTTTAGTTTATAAAGCCAAAATAATCCTAAACTCCCCAATATAATCAACAATAAACTAATTACTTGAGCTATTTTAAGAGGCCCTAACATTAAACTATCGGTGCGCAATCCTTCTATCCAAAAACGTCCTAAACTATAGCTAATTAAATAGGTAAATGTTAGGGTTCCCAATTTGAGTCTATTTTGATGTTTTAATCCCCAAAAAAATAGCCAAATTAACAAACTAAATACTCCTACATTCCAAAGAGATTCATACAAAAAAGTCGGATGAAAATAGGAGAAATTAATATAATTTGAAGAACGTAAATTAACAGGAATATAAAGCTTCCAAGGTAAATTTGTTGGATCACCAAATGCTTCCGAATTGAAGAAATTTCCCCAGCGGCCAATAGCTTGACCCAAGGCCAAAGAAGGAACTAAGACATCTGTGAGTTGCCAAACTGAAACTTTTTGAAAACGAGCAAATAAAGCAGTTGCTAAAGTTCCACCTAAGATAGCTCCATGAATTGCAATTCCCCCTTTCCAAATTGCCATAATATCTTCTGGTCTTTGGGCATATTCGTGCCAATTAAACAGAACATAATAAAGTCTAGCAGAAGGAATTGCTGCGATGATTAACCAAATAGCTAAATCTGCAATTAATTCGGGATTAAGTTGACGATGTTTTGCTAAAAATTGAGAAAAACTAACTCCTATTAAAACGGCAGTTGCGATTAACAAACCATACCAACGTAAGGAGATAAATCCCAATTCAAAAAAGATTGGCCCTGGGGATTGAAATTGAAAGGCTAGTATCATAAAAATTAAATTAGCTTAAAATAAATTTTATTTAGTCAATAACCGAATTAAATCTTACTTGTATTCGGGATGTTTTTCAACCACAAAACAAGAAGCATACTGATTAATTTCGTTGATTAATTGATACAAACGCCCCGATCGCTGACGATTAAATTTAAAAATTAAGCGGGGTAGATTTTCGGTTGAATCTCCTTTTTCTTGGGGTAAGGCAACACTTTTTTCAATTTTACCTTCGATTAAAATATCCTGATAATTTTCATTGAATTGTTGAATAACTTTATCCTCTAATTCCCAATTTAGTCGCATAACTAAAATATCATTAACTTGATGACAGGAATGATAAACACAATAAAAATTTTGAATAATAGAACAGGCTTCTTCTACATTATTAGTAATACTATAAAGACTGAAATCATCTAAACTAATTAATCCTTGTTCTAGTAAAGTTTCTTGGAGATAGATTTGCCAATTTTTCCAATAATTTCCATTAGGTTCATCAATTAAAACTAAGGGAACTGGCCCATATTTTCCTGTCTGACAAAGAGTAAGTGTTTCAAATGCTTCATCTTGGGTTCCAAATCCGCCTGGAAATAGGGCGATCGCATCACTTTCTCTTAAGAAGAAAAGTTTACGAGTAAAAAAATATTTAAAATTGATTAATTTGGGATCATCAATAATAAATTCATTAGCCAAATTTTCAAAGGGTAATTGAATATTTAATCCAAAAGAATGTTCTCTGGTTGCCCCTTCATTTCCCGCCTGCATGATGCCGCCACCCGCTCCTGTTAGCACCATAAACCCCAAATCCGTGAGGCGACGGGCAAATTTGACGGCTAATTGATATTCAGGACTAGTGGAGGTAATTCTAGCTGAA
Source organism: Snowella sp. SOY_38_metabat_116 (assembly GCA_031396835.1). GTDB lineage: Bacteria > Cyanobacteriota > Cyanobacteriia > Cyanobacteriales > Microcystaceae > Snowella. The sequence continues at coordinate 20,595 of JANNLO010000142.1, read as the reverse complement.
CCGAAAATGGTGACTTTGCGAGTGTGACGATGGGGATAAAATGCGAGAAATGCTTCTTCTAAATCTTTGAGAGTTGAGGTTACAATTTTCCAATCTGCGCGCTCAATTTCTTCATTGGCCATCCAGATTAGGACAGACAATGATTGCTGAATTAGTTGACTATTCGGGTGATCTGGTAATTGATTAAAAAGTTGGGTAAACGCTTCTAAAAACTGAGGATCAAGGCTAGATTTAAAGGGTGGAATCATTAGCTAATAGAAAAAATTTATGATAATGCGAATATCTTTAACATTATAGAATTTTTTAGCGAATGAATATCGTTAAACATTTTTTGATAGAGTATGAGTAACTGCTTCAATCTTCTACTATTTTTGCTTAAACTTTTTCTGTTAACTTTAATTTATCAATTTTTCTGATTTTAACTAATATTTAAGATACTAAGAAAAAGATTTTAAACTCATCAGATAAAAACGTCAATTTCTAGTAAATAGACCGTGATCATCTCTTCTCTAAAAACACTTTATAAAAATTAGTTTTTCCTATTTTTCATAAGCTTAATGATCTTGATGCTGGCTATTTTTAGGAACTGGAACAGCGATCGGAGCTATCGGATGATTTGCCTGATGACCATTGAACCAAGACATACTGACACCGCCAAAAGTGACAATTCCCATGGAAACAAATCCAGACGCGATCGCGCCCATTGCCACAGTTCCAATAGAAATCACGCCCATTGGCACAATTCCGATCGCAATCACGCCCATCGGCACAATTCCAATAGAAATATAGCCTGTTGGTGTAATTCCAAAGGAAATAAGTTTTGCGTTTTGCCACTTGAAAGTTTTACCAGCAGGAAGTTCTGAGCGTTGAGGAGTTTCTGATTCTTGCGGTATGGAGATTTTCATAGACTAGCTTTTGCCAATTAATCACAGATTTTTTAAGCTTAGGTAAGAAAGAAGCACCGCGTCAAAAGACAAGCTGTCAAAGTTGTTGATGAAGTAGGAACCTGTTTAAATTATTAATCTGAATAACCAAGAGATAAGCGTTAAAAAGCTCCATTAATAAGTTTTTACTGGTGCTATTCCCGCTAAATCTAAAATTTGGGGAACCAGGTCTTCCCGTTTAATCGCCATCAAATGAACACCCTGACACAGATCTTTGGCAGCAATGACTTGTTCGGCCGCAATTTTAACTCCTTCTTGCAAAGGATCTCTAGCCTGGGCGAGTCGTTGGATTATTTCATCAGGAATTTCCACCCCAGGAACATTTTTATTGATAAATTGGGCATTTTTAGCAGATTTTAACAAGAAAATTCCCGCTAAAATTGGTTTATCACAACCTGCCGCAATTTGGGTCATAAATTTATCTAATCGCTCAAAATCCGTAATTAATTGACTTTGAAAAAATTGCGCTCCTGCTGCTAATTTCCGTTCAAAACGTTGTTGTAAACCCGACCAACTTTTGGATTGGGGATCGACGGCGGCTCCTGCCCATAAATCTAAGGCTTCATCGGGTAATGGTTTCTGGTTATGGTCAAAACCTGAATTAAGTTTCTCGATAAGTTGCAATAAACGCACAGATTCGAGGTCAAACACGGCTTTAGCTTGGGGATAATCTCCTGCTTTCATGGGATCGCCTGTTAAAGCCAAAATATTCCCAATTCCCAAGGCATAGGCTCCCATTAAGTCGGCTTGCAAACCAATAATATTGCGATCGCGGCAGGTGAACTGACAAATCGGTTCTAGTCCATCTTTTTGCAAAATCAAAGAAGCCGCAAAGGAAGACATCCGTAAAACCGCCCTACTGCCATCGGTCAAATTCACCGCGTGAACTCTTCCTTTTAATCCCTGGGAAACGTCTAACATTCGTTGAGGATTGCCGCCTTTTGGAGGTGTGACTTCGGCAGTAATTAAAAAGTCTTTAGACGCGATCGCTTGACGAAACTGAGTGAGCATTTTTAATATTAATAATTAACGGTGAATAGTTGATAGTTTTAAACAGATTAACTTCTTAAAATTTTGGTAAATAACCCAACGCATTTTTAACCCGAGTTAATGTTTCATTTGCAACAGTTTCAGCTTTGTTTTGACCATCTTTTAAAACAGACTGTAAATAACTTTTATCATTCATAATAGATTGATATTGATCCTGAATTGGTTTCAATGATTCAATGACCGTTTCTGTTAATAAAGGTTTAAATTGTCCCCAACCCATTTCTTGAGCTTCAATAGCAACTTCTGATTTGATTTTGCCTGAAAGAATAGTATAAAGTGTCAATAAATTATTACATTCAGGGCGTTTAGGATCATCAAAAACGAGTCCTTTAATAGGATCGGTTTTACATTTTTTGATCTTTTTCTGAATCACATCAGGCATATCTAATAGATTAATTCTACTCAGTTCCGATTCATCAGATTTAGACATTTTTTTAGTGCCATCAGTTAAGCTCATAACTCTTGCTCCTTCTTTGCGAATTAAGGGTTCTGGCAATTTTAAAACGGGTTTTTCTTTACTGCCAAATTGATCATTAATCCGAATAACAATATCTCTAGTCAGTTCTAAATGTTGTTTTTGATCTTCTCCAACAGGCACTTTATCGGTATCATAAAGCAAAATATCTGCCGCCATTAGAACAGGATAATCTAGCAAACCAACGCTCACATTTTCTCCTTGTTTTAGAGCTTTTTCTTTATATTGTGTCATGCGTTCCAACCAATTAAGCGGAGTAATACAATTCAATAACCAAGTCAATTCACTGTGGGCAGAAACATGGGATTGGACAAAAATAGTAGAATATTGTAAATCAATACCACAGGCAAGATAAAGAGCCGCGATCGCATAGGTATTTTGGGCAAGTTGTTTGGGATTATGGGGAACAGTAATAGCGTGTAAATCCACTACACAGAAGAAATTATCGTAATCCTGTTGATTTTCAACCCAATTGCGAATCGCACCTAAATAATTACCTAAATGTAGATTGCCAGTCGGTTGCACACCAGAGAGAATTCTTTGCTTAACCATGCTTTAATCGTAGTTCAATGAGCTTGTCGTTTAATTTTATAATTACTTTAGGACTTTCTGTAAAGTTTTCTTGCGTTATTATTATTCTTGTTGCTCGTTTTTTTGATGCGATCGCAGTTTATAAGCAATTTTAACAGAGTTAATCAAACACTAACTTTTGAATTTAAACAGTCAGTTCCTAAAAATTTATTTACGTTAATTATTAATATTTAATCCAGTGAAAATAATGAAATCAAACTTGATATCTTGGCACGAAATCCAACAAGAATTAATTGCTCAGAATTTAACTGTTATTAGCGATCGCGTGCAAATAGAAAAACTTTCCTTAGATTATTTTCATTTCAGCCCAATTTTAGAAAATCAACTCCGAAAAAAACGGGGAGATCTAGTTGTTCGTCCAACAAAAGAATCAGAAGTTATCAAAATTGCCCAAATATCTGTGAAATATCGTGTTCCCTTAACAATTCGAGGTGCAGGGACGGGTAACTATGGACAATGTATTCCCCTAGAAGGCGGCATTATTCTAGATTTAAGCCAGATGAATCAAATTCTTGATTTCAAACCAGGTTGGGCAAAAGTCGAGCCTGGTTTGAAAATGGCAAATTTAGATAAGCAAACCAAAGAAATCGGCTGGGAACTACGAATGGCTCCTTCTACCTATCGTACAGCGACAATTGGCGGCTTTATTGCTGGTGGCAGTGTGGGCATGGGTTCGGTAAATTATGGCATGATCAGCGATCGCGGAAATATTAAAGCATTGCGAATTATCACCCTAGAAAAGCAACCGCAAATCATTGAATTACGAGGTGACAAAACCCAATCTGTGATTCATGCTTATGGAACCAATGGCATTATTACTCAACTAGAAATTGCCCTTGCACCTGTCTATTTTTGGGCAGAATTGATCGTGACTTTTGATGACTTTAAACAAGCCGTTAATTTTGGTCAAATATTAAGTGAAAGTAGCGGCATTATTAAAAAGCAAGTCGGGATTCATGCGGCTCCTATTTCTCAATATTTTACAGCTTTAAAAGATTACATTTCTCCTCAAAAACACTGTGCATTGTTAATGATTTCTGAATACGATTTAGAAGCAACAAAAGCTTTAGTTGAAGAATATTCAGGGCAAATTACCTATCAAAAAAATGCTCAAGAAGCAAGCAAGAGTCATAGTTTATTAGAATTTAATTGGAATCACACAACTTTATTAGCGAGAAGTATTGATCCTAATTTAACTTACTTACAAATCTTTTATTGGACAGTAGAAAAAGTCGAACATTTTTATCATTATTTTGGAGATGAAGTGATGATTCATTTAGAATTTTTGAAAGTCAATGGTAAAGTTATTCCTGCAGGTTTACCCTTAGTTCGTTTTACGACAGAAGAACGCTTAAATGAGATTATTGCTTATCATCAAGCGCAAGGAGCTAGTATCGCAAATCCCCATGTTTATACGATTGAAGAAGGTGGATCTGGTCAGATTAATCCTGAACAATTAGCTCTAAAAAAACTGGTTGATCCTTATGGTTTAATGAATCCAGGAAAAATGAAAACTTGGCTAAGTTAAATGATGATCATACTTAATTTTAAAGTAATCTTTTTAAGCTTAATTAATAGTCTTTTAATCCTAGTTAGTTTTTTGATAAACTTAGTAATGTTTACTTAAATCAAACTAAGAATATTAATAAATCTAGTAAATTAATTAAGCTCTAAAAATAGCGATCATCTATTAATTAAAATCCTTGATTATCAGTCCCAAAAAATACTTCGAGCGCAATTAATTAGGGACTAAAAATTAGTGAATTAAAGCGATCGCAGGCAACTTAAAATCTAATATCAATAAAAATCTGAGGCTCAAAACAAAAAAAAGGAAATATCAGACTTCCTGGAGGTTCCCGATAATGCGATAATTTATCCAATATGCACAAAAAAGATGACCTGAGCATACTTGAGGATCAATTAGACGATTCCCTAGACCCATTAAATGCCGATGGACTAGAAGAAAATCCTCCACCTGATCCTGAAATAATGTTGACGCTTCTAGTTTCCCCAGATGCGCCTCAAAGAATGCTGGCCGCACGAGCTTTTTGTGAACTCCAAGAAGTGCGCGCAATTCCCTATTTAATCCAGTTATTAGACGATATTTGTCCTCTCGTCCGAGTTAGTGCGGGCTATGCTTTGGGTCGAAATCCCGACTCTGATGCAGTTTTTCCTCTCATTAATCTTTTAGAAAAGGATTGGAATGGCTATGTTCGTAAGGGTGTGGTTTGGGCTTTAGGAAATTGTCGCGATCGCCGTGCTTTGTATCCTTTAATTCATGCTTTAAAAACTGATATTTCCGCCGTGCGCCTTTGGTCAGCCAGTAGCATAACTCAAATTGCCAGTCTAAATTATGAAGATATTCTGGCGACGCTTCCGCCTTTAATTGAAGGCCTAAGGCGAGATTCTATGGCAGCCGTTCGCGGTAATTGTGCCTGGGCGATCGGTCAACTTTGTCGAGAATTGCCTTCTAATGTCGTTTATGCTACTGCGATCGATTCTTTATTAGAAGCTTTAGTAGAAGATGAAGATTATGGTGTGAAAGAAGATGCTAAATCAGCCTTATTACGAGTTGGCGATCCGCGTGGACTCCAAACTATTGAAGATCTACAGCTAGAAGGATTAATTTAGACTTTAAATAAAAAATAAAAACCGATATTTCGTTATAATCTGTAGAATCTAGAGATTCCTATGTTATTTTTTGAATCGAGTTTCTCCTCTTGCGTGAACACAAACTTCAGCCAATTAGTATGACCAAAATTGTGGCTCTTAACAAATTTCTATTGGCGATCGCCTTTCTATTCGTGCCGATCAATATTGTCGTTGCTCAACGGGTTTCTCCTAGCCCAATAGTCTTGCCGTCCAACTCTACAGAAACAAAAATTACCCTAGTCTCTCCAGCGACCAATATTGATTATCTTCCCTTGAAAAATCTTTTGGCGGCTCAAAAATGGCGGCAGGCAAATGACGAAACCCGTCGGCTAATGTTGCAAGCAGCTAAACGTGATCAACAAGGCTGGTTAACTTCTGAGGATATTGCCCAAATGCCCTGTTGGGATCTGAAAACTATCAATGATCTTTGGAAAGAATATTCTAATGGTCACTTTGGCTTTAGTGTTCAATATGCCATTTTTGTCGATACAGGAAACAAACCAGGGCGATTAATGGCTCCTGATGCCTATGATAAATTCGGCAATCAAATTGGCTGGCGAAAAAATAATGAGTGGGTTTTGTTCAAAGAAAATCTTGACTATTCTTTAAGCGCGCCGATTGGTCATCTTCCTAATCCTCGTGATGAATATCAAATCAACGGCGGACGTTTGGAATATACCAATTTAACTAAACGGATAAGTGATTGTAAAATCGTTACTTCGCCTGTTCAATCTTCTCCACGTCCTTTGCCATCAACTATGGTTCCTAAAAAATAATTTTGGATTAATTCTAATTAGTCTATAGAAACAGCTTCAACATCGATCACAGGACTTGTCTCAGTGGTGGAATTTTTTGTTACAAGAATATCAGGCTGACGAGATTTGAACTTTTCAAAAGCTAGTGAAGAAACTTCGGTGAGGAGCATGGATACTAAAACAAAATCATCAATCTCACCCAATATCGGCAAGAAATCAGGGGAAATATCAAAAGGACTGAGGAGATAAACCAAGGTTCCCAGAATAATCCACCAGCGATATCGAGGATTACGGACAGCGTTGCGATAAAAACCGTAGAGAGATTGAATAGGAAATTTCATGAAAGCACCTTGCGAAACTATTTTTATTGTCTCTAATTTTTTTAATTTCGATTAGTGTTGATAACCGATAATACCGATTACGGGAATTATGAATATTTGATTTCTAGATTTAGCGATCGCCGTTTTTATCTTGATATTTTGATTGATTTCAAGTTTAAGATTTAACCTATTTATCAATTTGAATAATGCTGATGACAAAAAATTAAAACATTATTTAAGTCATTAGTTTGTTGAGGATAATTAATTTTAGGACGCGCAATAATAATCAGAGAAATTCCCAAGATTTGAGCAACTATTTGTTTGATTTCTTCTCCTCCCGCTTGGCCAGAAGCTTTACTAACCACCAAAGAAATATTCCATTGTTGCCAAAGTGCTTTTTCTAAATCAACATCAATTGGTGGACGAATAGCAATTAAGCGATCGCTGGTAAATCCTGAATCTAAAGCAACTTTCAAAGATTCAATACTAGGTAAAATTCGTGCAAATAAGACTGACTGAGATTGCCATATTTTAAATCTTGGTAAAACTTTATAGCCAACTGTTAATAAAACTTTTTGATTGGTTAAATAATTTCCTGTTAAAAGCATTTCAAAATCTTTTAATTCTGTAATATTTTTATTAGGTGATAACGCGATTCGTTCATAACGTAAATAGGGAATTTGCAAATTTTGAGCAATTTTAATAGCTGTCTCGGAAATGGCGATCGCGTAGGGATGGGAAGCATCGATAATGGCGATAATTTTTTCTTGTTGAATAAATTCATGGATTTGAAACTCGTTTAATTGACCAACTCGAATCCGTAAATTCGGCAACACGGGATAAAGTTTGATTGCATCAGCAGTCGTGACCGTCACAATACAAAAGAAATTATTTTCCGCGATCGCCTGGGCAACAATCACACTTTCACTCGTTCCTCCAATCACCCAAAAATAATTTTCAATCATAAATTACGCGATCGCCTGGTCATAACGCTCTAGCTCTGGACTATCTTCCCCATAAACCCCAGCAATCTGTTGCTCACAGCAGTCAATGGCAAACTCATTAAAATCTTCAGGATTAACAGCAAACATCTGATCAAAGGTTTCAGGCAACACCCGACAAAAACGAGGACGCTGATCATAAATCCGACATTCCCGATTTTCTGCATCAAAATTAATACACCAACCGCCTTCTCCCACCATGCTCAAATAATCAGTCAATTCCTCTGAAGACAAATATTCCGCCAAATCTGGGCGATCATTCGGGTCAAGATTACAGCAAGCCCCACATCCTTTAATGCATTGCCAATTAGCCATGATGAAAAATCCTCCGATTGTTTAAAGCGTTGATCCGTAGAACTTTGTGTATATATATGTATTTATGTCATTTTTGAAAAATAACCCGACCATCCCCATGTATTATAGACAATGGTTTTCTTGGTGTTTTGTCTTATTCTGTTCATACCATAGGCGATTTTTAGGAGAAAATATGGATTTAATAGCATCCCTTAATCTAGAACCTATTTTTCAGTTAACTTTTGTTGGTCTCATTTTGATCGCAGGCCCAGTCGTCATCTTTTTATTGGCGTTGCGGGGCGGCGATCTCTAAAAAAGCAACTTCAGATTCCTGTTTATAAATTTTACCTTCCTCGCTTATTAGGGAGGTTTTTTTGTGGATAATCTTGCAAGTCGGTCGAAGTCGCGATCGCGCTTAGAAATTTATTTGAATTTTATTATTTAATCGCGTCCAACGCATGGTAGATTAAGCCAGCTTTGCTAATTTTTTGTAGAATGCTCAACACGAGAAACTTACTAACTTTCATTATTTTCTAAAATTACTTGCCAATCATATAAATGCCGTGTAGGATAAATGCCGTGTAGGATGGTTCCCTAGTTGAGTTAAATCTCAATCTTCAATAATCCCAAAACACAGATAAATATTATTTGATTAATCCAGCAAGCGATCGCTGTAAACCTAAAGAGAAGACACCATTTGAGTGCACTCTAAAGTTTTAGTTAGTAGGATTTAGCACCTATTTTTTGATTCATCGCTTTTTCGCTAACAGGTAAATAAATTCACGCTATCATTGACAAATTCGTATTCAATATAGTCTTGAATATACTAAGAATAATCTAAACATTAGACTATAATTGAGCTAATAGATGTGACAAAGAAAAACGTTAATATTGCCTGAAAGCCTCGATTTACAAGCATTTGAGTTTTTGTTTTGATTTTAACTCTTAATGTCAGAAACCTTGACAGCCAAGGAGCATTGATATTCGATACATCTCAGATTCGGTAGAGTCAACATTTTGAGATTCAGAAGAATGAACTTATCCTTTTTTAAGACTTGTGTAAATAAAGTAAACGCAGTTTTTTCAAATAATCTAGTTGTATATGACTCACTCTTATATTTTTTGGCAAAGCTCGCCCCTGGTATCTCTAATTTTTTCTCAATTACAGTTTTTCTTTATTTTCTCTCCAAAGAAGAATATGGAAGATATAGTCTGATGTACTCTGTCACGCTACTAATTAGTGCTGTGCTGGTAACGTGGATTAATCAATCACAACTAAGGTTTTTTGCAAGAGATTCTCAGGAAGAGACTTTTTCCAAGGCTATTAGACAAGGGATTATTTACTGTATTCTAGTTTTGTTATTTTTGATATGTTTTTTTGGCATTCCTCTTGTTTTACAAAAGATTATATCTTTTAATTGTTTATTTTCGATTTTCTTCCTATCTTTATCCTTAGTGTTTTATCAAGTGCGAATAACGCTTTCGCAAGCAAAACTCGATCCATTCGGAGTAATCAAACTTGAGTTTTTTCGATCTTTAACATTTATTCTTTTTCCTCTAATTCTTATTTTACTATCTGGAGCTGACAATAAGCCAGAAATGGTTTTACTGGGAATAGCTTGCTCCTACTTTTTTAGCTTATTCAGTAGGTCAAAAATAAACAATATTTGTCAAGCATTTCTATCATGTTCTCTTTCATTTTTCAAGAAAAAAGATATTAATTGCAATGACAATAGTTTAATTAAACATAGCTACGATTACTCAATAAAGCAACTTTTGGGGATTAGCCTGTTTCTTCAAACCAAAGATATTTGTAAAAATTTGGTTGTGTATTTAAAACCATGCGAAACCTTAGTTATTTACTGGAAATACTCCTTTCCTATAACTGTATGGATTGGTTTGTTTTTAATGATTCCAACGCTAGACAAGCTTCTTATTGGTATTTTTCTGTCACCCAAAGAACTTGGTGAATATTCTGCTTACTTTGATTTAATAAGTAGATCATTTACTTTTTTTCTACATCCTATACTTTTAGCGACAAAATCAAGAGCTATGTTTCTATGGACGAAGAATGAGTTTAAAAATTGTCTTTTGGTAATCAAAAAAGGTATGGTATTTGAGATGATGCTAATACTCCCTATTTTAATACTTTATTTCATTGCGTCAACTTTTTTATCAACAAGTTTTTTGCATATCTCTCAACCGCGACCATTTTACTACTTAATGATGCCCATTATATTATCTTCTTTCATATGGAATTTTTCTTTATTAGCCCAACTCCCATTTGAGCTTACAGGAAAGACAATATTTATGCCATGCTTGTTAGCTTGCTGTCTTTTTTTAGGTGGTATAGCAAATTTTATTCAAATTCCTTATTTTGGTTTGACGGGAGTGGCATACCTAGGAATGTTGTACTCCGCTTTATATCTGTTTCTTGTCCTTTTCTTTCGCAAAAAATTAAGTGCTACCAAAAGCAGTTTTTATTTGTAGAGATATTTACATAAATCATCAATTATTCAGTAGTGAAATCATTGTATTTTAGTATCGTTGTGTTTATTTATTCGCGTTCTAGTTTTGAGCTTTCTGAAGTACGAAACTCTTATGCAGTAGACCTATCTTTTTTATCTTTTGACCCAGTGCGAAAGATTCGTGACGCTGACTAAATTAACTCTTAGACTTAAGGGCAGCTTGATTAATTGCCCTATGCAAATCTAAAGAGCCTGAAAGCCATATTGTTAATTTATCATTCTCAGTAATAACAGAATTTTTCGAGATTACCTTAAGTATGAAGAATTATGACCTTTTATATTGCTTGCTTCCTTTATTCGCCATCTTAATTTTAGCAATTTTTTCTAGGATAAGTACCAAAAGTTGGTTGGCTCCTAATGCTTTTTTATCAGGTATATGGAGTATTTTATCCGTAATACCTTTAATTGTGTATACGGATTTCACATCTCTTAAGACCTTCGTGTCACCTTATTCCTTGTGGTTAATATTTTATTTCTGCTTTTTGTTCAATTTATCCTATTCTTTTGGCGAAAAAAGCTTTCCAAAGTTTCAATCCAAAAAGTACCTCTGCGCTGATTATTGTTTATATAGTGACTCACCCCCTCAAAAAAACAGAATCACCAGTTGGCTTTCCGACAGGTTTTATTTATCACAAAAAAGTAAAAATGCTTCTTGGACTACATTAAGATTTAAATTTCACTACCTTTCTCTTTTTGTCTTTATCTTTGTATTAATTGCATTATTTAACGACTGGTTGATACTTCGCTTTTACAATAAAAATATATTTTCCCTTTTTTCGTTGTCTTTGCTAGCTGAACTAAGCAATGAAGCTTCAGTTGCAAGATATAATTTGGAACTATTTCCTGGTTATATAAGGTTGTTAAGCTTCTCATATTTTTTCTCTTCCCTACTAGGAGGTACTTTATTTGCTATTTCTGGTAAATTTTTTTTTAAAAAAATTCTTTCTTTTTTACCTTTTATTCCCTCTCTAATATATGTTTTGATGACTACGGCAAAAGCTAATTTCTTGTTTTGTTTAGTATTGTGGATCGGCTCTTTTTTAGGAAGTTTTGTTATTTTAAAGCCTTTCAAAATTAAAGTTTTTTCTCTCAGAGCTTTACTTTCTGTCGCTATTGCAAGTGTTGTTTTTTATACATGGTTTGTCATTACCGCGATACTTAGGACAGGAAAAATTGAACTGTTAGGAAATTTTTATAACAATAATATTATTCAGTCTAAATCTTATTCATATTTTGGAGGCTACCTAATTGGTTTATCAGCGTGGATAGATGACTCATTGTTAAACAATCAATTTGGCTCAGATCTATTCCTTGGAAAGTACACTTTTGCTGGTTTATTTCAGTTATTAGGTATTTCCCAAAGAGAAGCAGGTCTTATTCAAGAAGTTCAGACTTTTTCCGATTTTAGCTCCAACGTATATACGTTTTTTCGCTTTATCATTATGGACTATGGACTGCTAGGAAGTACGTTAGTGTTTTTGATTTTAGGATTTATTTTTTCTTTTGTATATTATCTTGCAAAACAAAAAAGATTTATATTTTCTTTGCCGCTTTCCATGTTCTACTCTATGGTGTTATGGAGCCATACAGTTAGCTTGCTCATATACAATACCATAGTACTTTCTTTTATCTTGTTTTTGGCTTACTTATCTTTTTTCTTGACTAGAAAACTTGTTACCTAAACAAAAAAAACAAATTAATGAATTAAGCCGTTAATTATTTAAAACGCATACAGGCAAGGGGCTTAAGCACATTGTTACAAGACTTTCAGCAAAATCATGATGCAATCTAAATTCGTGACAGCTTACTTAGTCTTTGATACAGTATAAATTTTACGATCTTCATCAATAGCTACTAAAAAATAGCTAGGTAAATTTTTTTTGATACCCATTGTTAATTTTCCAAAAAAAACTATGTCCCATTTAGATAATGACTTGTTTGTGAAGTGTATTTCTCAATCACTACCCTATTTCTTTGAAGGTGTAAAAGTATTGGAGGTTGGCTCTCTTGATATAAATGGTTCAATTAGAAAATTCTTCAATAATTGTAATTACATCGGTATAGATGTAGCCGAAGGGGAAGGAGTTGATGTTGTTTGTCAAGCTCAAAATTACAATGCCTCTGATTCTTCATTTGATGTAATAATTTCATGTGAAATGATGGAGCATAACCCTTACTGGGTTGAGACTTTCTCGAACATGATTCGCTTATGTAAGCCAGGTTCTCTAATAATTATGTCTTGTGCAACAAGAGGAAGAGCTGAACATGGCACTCAAAGGAGTAGTCCTGAGTCCTCGCCCCTAAGTGTTGGAATAGGATGGGATTACTACAAAAACCTTTGCGAGAGTGATTTTAATGAAAACTTTAACCTTAAACAAGAATTTGCTTTTAGTCAGTTCTTTATAAATTACAACCATTACGATCTATACTTCTTTGGTATTAAGAAAGGAAATGTTGACTGTCATATTGATGACATAATTCAAGCAGGGAAATCAGTTCAAGCATTGATTGATGAGATAAATTCTAGTTTTTCTGCAAGAATTAAAAAACTTTTATTAATTTTTTCTGATAGCCAGCTAGACTATATTCGTAGATTTTTTCGTAAATTTAAAAATTCTTCTTCGTAGCAGATCACTCTAAAAACAATGAATCAACAAAAATACAAAGTTAAGTATGGAAATTTTATTTATTTGTATTAATTATAATACTGCAACTCAGACAATTAGTTTTGTAAATTCTTTAATTGAAATGGAGAATAAAAATCTAGCAAAATTAAATATTCTAGTTGTAGATAATAGTCTAAACGTAGATAATCTTTTTATCCCATTGATAGATAAATGGAACAAAGAAAACTTTCTTCAGTCAAAAATAAACATAAGTTATATTCATTCTTCAGAAAATTTAGGGTACTTCGGTGGAGCAAACCATGGACTCCACTATTTTCTTAATCAATCTTCCCTTCCTAAATACATAGTTGTCTCTAACGTAGATATACACTTTACAGATCGTTTTTTTATAGAAAAACTTCTTTACAATCAATACAATTCTGATGTCGGTGTTATTGCCCCATCTATTATTTCAACCTTTACAAAACTTGACCTCAATCCTTTTTTTAAAGAACGTCCAAGCTATAATTATTTTCGTCTTAGAGAATATATCTATAAAAGCCCAAAATTGTATTTTCTATACAGAAAATTATCCCAGTTAAAGAAAGAAAAAATTAGTAGATACAATCAAAAAATATTTGCCTCAGATCTTGTATTTTCTGACCAAATATTATCCTTACAAAAAATATACGCTCCTCATGGTTCATTTATTATCTTTCAGGATGCTTATTTTAATAAAGGAGGAACTCTTGATTATCCCTGCTTTCTTTTTGGAGAGGAGTTCTTTGTCGCAGAGACTTGCCGCTCATTAGAGTTATCAGTCTTATTTAACCCATCTCTACAAATCTTTCATGAAGAGCACTCATCTATGAAAAATCAGAGCATTTTTCGTCAGTCACCGTGGCTTGTTGAATCAACAAAATATATTAAAGAGCTAATGTTCTTTTCTTAAGATAAAAAACGAAAGCTATGCCAAATTGGAAACTAAAGCCAATAATACAAAACTTCATTTCTCTTCTTCCTTCGGAATTTTCATATTCAATTTATGGTGTTGCTGATTTGGGATATGAATCTTTTTTATGAGATTTTTAAAACTTAGACTCAAACTGATTTTTGAATATGTGCAAAATTGCTATTCTTACGCGATGTGCAACTAAGAACGACAGAATCAGGGTTCTAGACGATAGTTTGATTATGCCGATTTCTGAAAGCCTTGTAAATCAAGATCAAAAAACTAGTTGCACATGGGGTTATTCATATATTGATTCAGCAACGCCTAATTTTCTGATGATGATTGGGATAAAATTTCAGGCAATGGATATATGTGTATGAACAGATTACGCCACGATAATTTTGTCAATTTATTTCAAGATTTTAATCATCATATTTTGATAAATGAACCTACAAAAAATGATAACTTACTGCTTTTAATTGAAAGCAGTAATTTTGTGTTAAGCAAAGAATTTAAACACAGACCGAAAGATATAATTGCTACTAAATCAGCGTGGTTTATTTCAAAAAAATTGTGAATTTAGCATCTAAAATATGAACATTTGGTTAATTAAAATTGGTGAACCAACTCCTCATGACAATAAGGGTTTTGAACGCTTGTTAAGAATAGGGATTATTGGAAAAATTCTTTCCCAGAGAGGGCATAAAGTTCTTTGGTGGACATCAACATTTGACCATCACAATCATTCCCAAAGATATGATTCAGATACTCGTTTATTAGTTTCTGAAAATTTTACTATTCAATACATCAGAAGTTCTGGTTATAAACAAAACCTATCTTTAAATCGTCTTGTTGATCACCGTTTAGTTGCCCAAAATTTTATGAAGTTGGCGGAAAAGGAAGGGAATTGTCCAGATGTGATTTTGGCCTCTTTTCCTACTCCAGGTCTCGCATTGAAGGCAGTTCGCTATGGGAATCAACATAATATACCTGTATTTTTAGATGTTCGTGATTTATGGCCAGATATTTTTTTTAATCTTGTCCCGACTTTTCTTCATCCTCTACTGAATCTAGTCTCCTTACCAGTTAAACAAACAATACGAGAATCATTTTTAGGTGCAACAGGTATATTTGGTTTGACACAAGATTTTGTTGACTGGGGGCTAAGCCATGCAGGTAGAATGCAATCAGAGTATGATTCAGTATTTCCGATGGGATATGTCTGTGAAGATTTTCCTCAAAACGTGCTTGATGATTCAGAGAAATTCTGGAGCAATTATGGAATAGCTCGAAATAGTGGAGACCTTATCGTTGTTTTTTTTGGTGCACTTGGACAAACTAATGATTTATTACCCGTTGTTGAGGCGGCAAGGTTATTGAAACAAAACAAAAGTAAAGTAAAGTTTGTGATATGTGGTTCTGGCTCAAAAAGTTCTTACCTACAAGCCTTAGCATCTGATTTAGACAATATTTACTTCCCTGGGCGAGTTAATTCAATTGAAATACAAGCCTTGCTAGATATTGCGAATGTTGGAATTGCACCTTATATTGAATCATCTAACTATATTAATAATTTACCGAATAAACCAGCGGAGTATTTATCAGGTGGATTAATGATTGCACTCAGCCTAAATCATGGTGTCATATACAATCTGATAACCGAATATGATTGTGGTTTTAGTTATCACAACGATGCGGCGGAATTAGCATCAAAGCTGGGTATTCTCTGTGGAAATCATGATTTTTTAGAGCAGTCTAAGCAAAATTCGTTGTCAATATTTAAAAAAGTACTAAATGGAAAGGAAGTATATAACAAGATGGTTGACTTCTTAGAGAGAGTTGTCAATCAGAAAAAGTTTTCCACAAAATAAAATTTTTACTTGACTTATGTGAAATAAAAACATACGGTAAATTATAAATTCTGACAAGAAAAAGTAACTTAATTTTCTTGGATTAGAATTTTTAACTTGTTTCAGGCTTCAAAATCATCTTTCATTATCATTGAGGACATAAAAATGGATTCACGAAAAGAACTAGAAATGAATTTTCATGACCAGCGAGAAGAAGACCGCAAGCTTCTTTCACAAGAAGAATGGCTCAAAAAATATTCAAACAAAAAATGGTATTCGATAACAAAAAAGAGTACAGATTTTGTTGAGTCTTGGTTTGGCAATAATCTTGATGAAAAAATCACCCTTGACTATTGTTGTGGTCTTGGCTTTAACTCTTTAAAATTAGCAAAAGCGGGAGCAGTTGTTTATGGAATTGACATATCCCCTGAATCTGTTAATTCCGCTTCCCAATTACTTCGTGATAACGGTTTTGAAGAGAAAAGTCACTTTCAAGTGATGGATGCAGAAAATACTACTTTTGATGATAATTTTTTCGATGTCATTGTTTGTTGTGGTGTGTTACATCACTTGGATGTTAGTTTAGCTTTCCCTGAGCTTGCACGTATTTTGAAGCCAAGTGGAAAAATTATTGCCATCGAAGCTTTAGGCTACAACCCAATTATCGCTATGTATCGAAGACTTACACCTAAACTCCGTACCGCATGGGAAACAGAACATATATTGACAAACAAGGAGCTTGTTGTTGCAAAAAAATCTTTTAGTGATGTTCAGGTTCACTATTTTCATTTGTTGGGTATCTTAGCCACACCGTTGCGGAACACGCCATTGTTTCAATTTATTCTCAATACTTTGGATCTGATTGATAGCGTAATACTAAAGATACCTGGTGTCCGTTTGATGGCATGGCAAATGATATTTTTTCTAAGTCACCCAAAAAAATAGCTACTAAATAATGGAGTATAAAACTTTATTTGGAACACAGTTAAGCATCTCTCGACTTATTTTTGGCTGTGAGCCTTTAGGTGGTGCTGACTGGGGCAAAATCGATGAAAATCTTTTAGAGCAGTCTGTCTCTAAGGCTGTGGATCTAGGAATAAATTGTTTTGATGTTGCCGATGTTTATGGATTAGGTCGTGCCGAAGAACGTCTCTCACAACTTCTTGGCTCCAAAAGACACGAAGTTGCTATTGTTTCAAAGTTTGGGGTTAATTGGGAGAAGCCAATAGGGCAAAACCGTGCCAAAACTTTTTTGGATTGTAGTCCTGAACGGGTAATTTCTTCCTTGGAAGGAAGCTTACAAAGACTTAGGGTTGATTGTATTCCAATTTATCTTATTCATTGGCCCGATCCAAAAACACCTATTGATAAGACTCTAGAAGTTCTGCTCCGATGCCAAAAGGAGGGAAAAATTCAATACTTCGGAGTTTCAAATTTTCCATTGACTCTACTTCGAGAATCTAATCATCTTAAAAATGTAGGCATCTTGGAATTGCAATATAATCTTGTTGATCGTAGTGCTGAAGAGGAATTATTACCTTATTGTCAGACAGAAAAAATAAACGTTTTTGCCTATGGAGCATTAGCTCAGGGTTTATTAACTGGAAAATATGACGCTAGCACTACGTTTGAAAAAGATGATCGCCGCCATCGTCTTCCTCATTTTCAACCTGATGTCATCAAAAGAAATCTACAAATTATTGACAAACTAAAGACAATAGGTAATCAATATGGTAAAACACCGTCCCAAGTTGCTATTCGTTGGATTCTAGATAATCCTTCTATATCTGCTGCTATTGTTGGTGCTAAAACTCCTTATCAGACTGAAATGAATTTAGGAGCATTGGATTGGCAATTAACTAATCAAGAACTAACATCTCTAAATTAATTTCTACTACTCAGTTAACAATAATTTGCTAATAAGAGCCTGTGTAAAATTTAAAATATGAATACCGAACTATTAGCCAAAAAAATCCGTAAACATGCTCTTAGAATGACAAGTCTCGGAAAAAGCTCTCATATTGGTTCGATTTTTTCGATGACTGATCTCGTTGCTGTTCTATATGGAGAGATTCTTAACATTGATCCCGTAAATTGTAAGTGGACAGAGCGCGATCGCTTTATTCTTAGCAAAGGTCATGCAGGAGCGGGAGTTTATGCTGCTCTAGCTGAAAAGGGGTTTTTTCCGATTAAGAAGCTGGATTCTCATTATCAAGATGGTTCCGACCTTAGTGGACACGTTTCTCATAAAGGTATTCCTGGTGTGGAATTTTCAACAGGTTCACTGGGACATGGACTTTCAGTGGGTACAGGGATGGCCTATTCCGCTAAACTAGATGATTCCAGTCACCGTGTTTTTGTCTTGATGAGTGACGGTGAATGTGACGAAGGATCAAACTGGGAAGCCATTCTTTTTGCTGCTCATCATCGTCTTGATAACCTAATTGCCATTATTGACTACAACAAACTGCAGAGCATCAAAAGTATTGCTGAAACTTTGGGTTTAGAACCTTTTGCTGACAAATGGCGTAGTTTTGGTTGGGCCGTCCAAGAGATTGATGGGCATGATCACTTATCTATCAAAGAAGCTTGTTTACAAATTCCTTTTGAGCGTGGTAAACCAAATTGTATTATTGCCCATACAACGAAGGGTAAAGGAGTTTCATTTATGGAAAATTCAGTGCTTTGGCACTATCGTTCAGCTCAAACAGAAGAATATGACAATGCGTTACAGGAATTAGAATTAGAATCAAAATTATGAGAAATGCCTTTGTTAAACGTTTAATTGAACTTGCAGATTCTGATCCAAGAATTATGCTTCTGACAGGAGATTTAGGTTTTGGAGTTTTTGAGGAGTTCGCTGAACGGTTTCCTAAACAGTTTTTGAATGTCGGGGTCGCCGAACAAAATATGATCGGTATTGCAACTGGTCTTGCTCTAGAAGGTCGAATTCCTTTTGTTTATTCATTGGCTAATTTTCCGACTCTACGATGCTTGGAGCAGATTCGGAATGACGCTTGTTATCACGATGCCAATGTCAAAATTGTTTGTATGGGAGGAGGATTTAGTTATGGTGCTTTAGGAATCTCTCATCATGCAACAGAGGATCTAAGTATTCTTAGAGCTTTACCCTCAATAACAATAGTTGCACCAGGAGATGACTGGGAGTCGGCTGAAGCAACCTCATCTTTAGCTTATACCTCTGGTACTTGCTACCTGAGACTTGATAAAACTAGTGCAGGTTCGACTAACCAATCTGACGAAATATTTAGTGTTGGCAAAGCTCGTAAATTACGAGATGGTGATGATGTCACATTGATTGGGATTGGTGGAATTCTGAAGGAAATTTTAAAAGCAGCAAACTTATTAGAAGAGGAAGGCATAGAATCCCGTATACTTAGCTTACATACTCTTAAACCGATAGATAGTCAAGCAATATTGGATGCCGCTAAAAACACTGGGGCAATTGTCACCATAGAAGAGCAGACTATTCAAGGAGGGTTAGGTGGAGCAGTTGCGGAGATATGTTTGGAAAATAATTGTGTTCCTCCTAAATTCCATCGAATTGGGTTACATGACTGTTTTTCTTCCATTGTCGGTAGTCAAGAGTATCTTCGCTCTCGATACAACATGGATGCTCCACAAATTTCACAACAAGTTATAAAATTGTTAAATTCTCAGTCTTTTTCAAAATAAAGAATATATATGAAAAGACTTTTTGATATATTGGCTTCATCAATAGGACTGTTGTTTTTAATTCCTATTTGTTTGCCTATTTGTATTTTAATTTGGATACAAGATTTTTCTCCCCCTTTTTATATAGCTTCTCGCATTGGAAAAGACGAAAAAATATTTCAAATGCTTAAGCTGCGCTCTATGATTGTTAATGCAGAACTGACTGGAGTTGATTCAACTTCATCCAATGATGCTCGTATTACTCCTATCGGTCACTTTATTCGACGCTATAAACTTGATGAACTTTCTCAACTTTGGAATGTTTTTAAAGGTGATATGAGTTTGGTTGGCCCGCGACCAAATGTTAAAAGAGAAACAGATTTATATACAGAGATAGAAAAAAAATTATTTTCTGTGAGACCTGGAATAACTGATCCATCATCAATTGTCTTTTCTGATTTGGGAGATATTTTACAAGACTATTCCGATCCTGATTTAGCTTACAATCAGTTGGTTCGTCCTTGGAAAAGCCGCTTAAGTCTATCCTATATAGAAAATCAGACATTCTTATTAGACATTAAATTAATATTAATTACCATCATCGCTATTTTTTCTCGTGAAGTAGCTTTACAGGAAGTCAGTAAAATTTTATTAGAGATTAATGTTGATGATTCACTCATTAAAGTTGCATCTCGTAAGATTCAACTTTATCCCTTTCCTCCTCCAGGTGCAACCGAAATTGTACTTTCTCGTGATTAATGTTTTGGCTCAATAGGTGTTTCGGGGAGGTATAAAAGACTGGTAGGATAAATACTCATAAATTCTTCTCTCTCACGCTGAATGCTGGAAATAAACCTGATTAATCTTCTCGATGATGCCAAGTGTTATGAAACGGTGAGAAA
>JANNLO010000137.1:0-4194 GCA_031396835.1 Snowella sp. SOY_38_metabat_116 | reverse complement strand
ATTCTCATTTTAAAACATTTGTACTATAAAAAGTTGTCAAATTTATCAATACAGTTAAGCAGGTCAACGATAGAATAAGGGTTTCAGGCATTGCAAAGCGATAGATTCATGAGAATCATTCTCATAATGAGAATTGCTGAGTCTGCCAGCTTTGTTATTGTTTAGTTTTTTAGGGTGAATTTACAGGGAAATATGTTTGGGAAATGTTGAGTTTACTTTCTTCAACCCAACCTACGACTAAATAAAAAAGGTGAACCGATCGCCCCCAATTGGGTTAATGATGAAAGTTTTTAGAAAGAAAAATTAGGGATCTTGTGATGTGTAGGACGTACCCTAAAACGATAAATCGGAAATTAATGTAAATGTTTGAGGAGAGAGAATGATAATTTTTTGAAAAGGATTTAGTATTAATAAATCTTGATCGCCACTAATTAGGTAATCGGCTTTTCCATTTACGGCAAGTTCGAGAAATTTATTATCTTTAGGGTCACGACAAAGATTTATTTTTGTAATAATTTCAATCATTTCTACGGATTCTATTAGGTCATTTAAAAATTCTACCCCCGAGACGGTGGATAGATGTTTATCAAATTTTTTTGAACGTCCGAATAGTTCCTGAACTTCGGCAAGGGTAGCGAAAGACATCAGAATTTTTCCATTGACGAGGCATTTATCTAGGACTTGACGAGGAACAGATTTTTTGAACAGTGCGGCACTTAAGATGACATTGGAATCAAGGATAATTCTCTTTTTATTCATTGAGGATAGATTCTAATTTTTCTGGTGTTAGTCCGTTGGCTTCTGCTTCATCGCTAAGTTTATCCATTGTGCTTTGTAGTTTACTAATATTGATGGCTTGTTTCATCCACTGGTTAATTAACATCTGAATTTTTTGTTGTTGTTTAGGTTCAGATGATTGAAATGCTTTGGCTACATCGCTATCAATTTCTAGGCAGATAGTTGTCATGGTCAGTTCTATCGGAAAGAAGGAATGTTTATTATCCAATATTTTAGCATCAGCTTTTGGAGAACAAAATAATAAAAAAGGCAAACCAAAGAAGTCTGCCAGCTTTGTTATTGTTCAGTTTTTTAGGGTGAATTTACAGGGAAATATGTTTGAAGAATGTTGGGTTTCCTTTCGTCAAACTAATTTACGCGATCGCATTTTTGTTTAATTTGTGGGATGGAAAAAGTTAATTTAAGAGGTCAATAAATTCTTCTTTTGATAATTCTGCATCTTTAAGAATTTTTAACAAGAGGCCTTTTCCTAAAGTTTTGTTGGCATGATTAGGAACGGTAACAACTCTTTCATTTTGATCTTTTAGGCGAACATGGCTACCCTTTTGTCGCTGAACCACGAAGCCCAGTTTTTCTAATGCAGTAATAACTTGTTTTCCTGTAACGGTTGGTAGTTTCGACATCAAACGCTAATTTTCTGAATTCCGACAAATTGTGTTTGTGTTTCTTCTTGGATTTCTTCGAGGCACATTTCAACAACTTCACGAATATTTTTTAATAATTCGTCTATGGTTTCGCCTTGGCTATAACAAGCTTTTAGTTGTGGCACTTCTCCAATATAAATACCATCTTCGTCTTGTTCAATGACAACATAAAATTCTTGTTTTTGCATATTTAATTAAGTTATTTATAATATATTCTTGAATCCTAACATAATCTCTAAATTGAGAAGGGGACACAGTAATAAAAAAGGTAAACCGATCGCTGCCAATGGGTTTAATAATAAATTTCTAGGAAGTAAGGATTAGATTTGGTGGTGTGTTGGAATCACCCTACAGGTTTTATTTAATAGTGATATCTAAGTTGAGCTATTAGTATTGCGTCAGTTTGTATTTTATAAATTAAGCGATGTTCTGTCGTAATTCTGCGTGACCAGTAACCTGTGAATTGATGTTTTAGGGGTTCTGGTTTCCCTATTCCTTCAAAGGGAGTCCGTCTAATTGTTTCGATTAAGGTGTTAATTCGTTTGAGAGTTTTGGGATCAGTTTTTTGCTAATGTAGATAATCATCCCAAGCTTGTTCGGAGAAAATTAGTTTCAATCTAATAACTGTCGTTCTCTACCTTGACCGTTTTCTAGGGCTGAGATTGATTCGATCAGTCTCTTGGCATTGTTGGGGCTACGCATTAAATAGGCGGTTTCTTCTAGGGATTGATAGTCTTCTAGGGACATTATGATCACGGCGGGTTTATCGGATCGAGTAATAACTATCGGTAGGCGATCGCCACAGACTTGATCCATAATATTGTCTAAGTTATTTTGGGCTGAATTTACACTGATTGCGTTCATGTTCATTACAGATTGGAAGTAGTCTTAGATTCTAGCACGGGGAAAGAAGGGTAATTTAAAAAGGCAAACCAGAGAGGTCTGCTAGGTTTTTATTTAATTTTTGAGTTTCTTTTTGTCAAACTAATTTACTACTAGAAATCAGAAATTAATGTAAAGGCTTGAGGAGAGAGAATGCTAATTTCTTGAAAGGGATTTAGTATTAATAAATCTTGATCGCCACTAATTAGGTAATCGGCTTTTCCATTGACGGCAAGTTCGAGAAATTTATTATCTTTGGGATCACGACAGAGATCAATTTCTGTAATAATTTCAATCATTTCAGCTTTGAGACTCAAAAGATTAAGAAATTTTGATCTTTTTTCTAGGGTAATGTAGCGATCAAATTTTGAGTGTGTCAAGACTTCAGCTAATTCTTGAAATATTTCCTGAGAAATGAGAAGAATAGCGTTGGCTTGGGCGTAGTCAAAGATTTTTTGAGGAATGGAGTTGTCGGATAATAATCCACTAATCAAAACATTTGTGTCAAAAACTAGGCGCGGTTTAGTCATTTTCTAGGAGTTTTTCTAAAATTTCTGGAGTTAGCCCGTTCGTTTTTGCTTGTTTGCGAATATCGGTAACAATATTTTCGAGGGTATCTTCTTCTAGGGTGCGTTTGAGGATCAGGTTAAATAATAATTGAATTTGCTGTTGACGTTGGGGAGTAAAATCTTGATAAATTTTGGCTACATCGCTATCAATTTCTAGGGAGATAGTTGTCATGGTCAGTTCTATCGGAAAGAAGGAATGTTTACTATCCAATATTTTAGCATCAGCTTTCAGGGAACATAATAATAAAAAAGGCAAACCAAAGAGGTCTGCTGGGTTTGTTGTTGTTTAGTTTTTTGGAGTAGTTGGTTCGGCTAGACGAAGTTAATCAGTACAATTCAAGACAATCTAACGAAGCATTATTCATAAATTGTCGGATTATTTCAACGCTAGACCGAAGAATGATTTCAACACGGTTTGTTGGCATATTTCCACACCGTAACCAAATAACTTTTGGAGGTGAACCTTTAAGTTGACTAAGTTCAGGAAAATCGGCATCCTGAGTCACGATACAAAAATCATGATTCTTAGCAAATTCCCAAATTGTACTGTCATTCACTTCGGCCAGGGCGTGAAATTGGACATGGCTTGAGTCTGGAAAAATATCTGCAAGACGATTGATCAGTTTTCGGCTCAAGTTCTGATCGAGTAACAATTTCAAGCAACACCTACCACCGCAATTAGACGATGTTCTCTGTCGGCAACAAATTCTAAGCAAGCTTTTATATCTTCTTCTGTCAACTCTGGAAAATCGTCTAAAATTTCTGCATGGGTCATTCCAGCCGCTAACCACCCTAATACGTCATACACGGTAATTCGCATTTTTCTGATACAAGGTTTTCCACCGCGTTTTCCAGGCTCAATGGTAATAATATTTTGATAGTTCATGTTGTGGAATTTTTTTAGTTTAGACTTTAATTTTAGCACGGGAAAAAGAGGGGCAATAAAAAAGGCAAACCAAAGAAGTCTGCCAAGATTATTTTATTGAGTTTTTAGAGTGAAGTTACAGGGAAAGATGCTTGGAGCTTTTTGGATTTCCTTTCGTCAACCCAACCTACAGACCTACAATTTTTTAGCATTGATCTCTGTAGGCTTCTCTGCGATGACGACAACTGAGAATAATAACAGTTAGTGTTTTATCGTCAATTTCATAACGCACTCGTTGACATACTCACCGACCTAAAGGTACGGTGATTCTTGACGCTTCAACGGGAACCGCTACCGAAGTAGTCTTACAATCCCTCTGCATCCGTTTAAGGTCGTGGCGATATCCCATCCCGACCATCTCTATATTTTTAGATGC
>JANNLO010000083.1:0-19795 GCA_031396835.1 Snowella sp. SOY_38_metabat_116 | reverse complement strand
CCCCTGCAAAAACAGGAATCACCCTCGCTCCCATTGCCTCCAATTCCTGCACCATCGCCACATAATGGGCATCATCTCCCGTTACCAAGTGTGTCCGTTGCAAAATCAAACCAACACAAGGCGCGAGAGGATCTTTGAGATCATCGGAAATATCGGGACGATTATTGTGCCACTTGAGATAGGATGCCCCATCTTCAAACATTTTCATCGACAACGGATGCCAAATGCCCGTATCGGGATAAACGACAGGCTCCTGATAATTTTTCTTCTGTCCCTTATTCAAATCTTCAAAAACGTATTTATCCGCCAACATCAAGAGGAAATTTTCCAGATTTTCCGAAGATCCGCCCAACCAATACTGGAAACTCAACATGAAGTTCCGCGCATCTTGAGCTTTATCCATCGGTAAATATTTCAAAACCTGGGGTAAAGTTCTCAGGAGTTTGAGCATCGCATCCTGAAAACCCGCTCCTGAATTTTCCTTCCGTTTCCGCATAAATTGGGCGATCGCGCTTTTGGATTGACCCAACTGAGCCATCGAAAAAGTCCCCAACTTATTGAGGCGCATTACTTGGGGCATGGAAGGAAACACAATGGCCGCATCCAGGCGATCGCGATGGGGTTCCACAGCTTCCACCACCTTATCGGCGAGGTCTTCAATAAATATCAGGGACGCAATGAATAAATTCGCTTCAGCAATTTCTCGTTTAAAATCGGCATAATTTTCAGGATCGCGGAGTTCCTCAATCAAATAACCACTCACCTGAATCGCTAAATTGGGGTTATTTTTGTTGATTTTTCTGACCGCCGCCGACAATGCACTCTGATATTGAGACTCCAACACGACATAGACCACCTTAAGTAGGTCACGACCGTTAATATCTTCTGGAACGATACGGCGGATGGTGGACTTAACGTGAGTGAACATAGTAATTCTGTTCTCCTGTAAGGTTTTTAATGAATTATGGACTCATAAACATCTTTACAGAAAATGCTACTCAGTGGGGACTTTACGGCTAATCTGTCATATTTTTTTTAATAATTAGCAATGTTTTGTTACTTTCTGTAACAATTAATTTGAGTAAACGCTCACAGCTATGTAAACAAATCGTAACAATTGTTTTTTGCGAAATTCATGACAAATTTATGTAATCTTTGTGATTTATTGAGGATTTTAATCTAGACAATATTAAAAGATGATTAGAAAGTTTGGATTTTTTGAGATTACTTTTTTCAGAAGCCAAGAAAATTATTCTTAGCTTTATCTAATTCATTCATTAGTTACAGCATTTTGTACTTAAATCCCGTACAAAATAAGGACATAATAGTATCTGTTCCTACAAAAATTTGTTCGTGACAACAACACAATTTACTGTATTTAGATTGTGTCTATATTTTATGGACTTCTCTATTAAGATAAATCATTTTACTAAACTCTTTGAAGATAAAATTAGCTCATCACAATTTAGTTATTTATTAACAGGAATAAGCTTAATATTATTTTTTAAAGTTAGTAGCATTTAAAATGGCGAAATCGAAGAATCAGAAACGGGAACTAAAGTACTTTTAATTAATAGTTTTTTCAAGGCTTTAATTAAACGGTATGCCTGATGTTCATAAACAATAATTGGGATAGTTTTGGGAACATTATTCAGAAAACTTCTGGCAGAATTTAAACTGCAACCAGTAATACGCGAGATTGTATTTGCGCCTTCAAATTTAGATTCTTCTGAAAAAATTTCTTCTATTCTGACCTGCCAACAATGTAATTCCTCTTTCATATTTCCTTTTTCAATCCGTTGTAAACCTTCACCCGTTGCTAAAATTACAATGCGATCGCCGTTGC
The DNA here is from genome assembly GCA_031396835.1 of Snowella sp. SOY_38_metabat_116. Classification (GTDB taxonomy): domain Bacteria; phylum Cyanobacteriota; class Cyanobacteriia; order Cyanobacteriales; family Microcystaceae; genus Snowella. The sequence goes on along the minus strand of JANNLO010000083.1, from coordinate 17,949 downwards.
GTAATTGCAAATCATCTGAAGGCATTAATCGAGAAACTTCTGGCGGAGATTGATGAAGAATTACCACAATTCCATAACCATAGGCAGCTTCACTAATTAATAATCCATGTAAAGTATCTTCTTCTTCTATTTCATATTCAGTTACTAGAATAGTCTGGTTATTTTGTCGGAATAAACTCAAAATATTTTCTCCAAAAGCTGCTCCTGCGAAGGCTTCTGCTGCAACTCCATAAACACTAATAATTTGCGTTTCTTCTAAAAGTTGAGTGAGATGATCGGTCAATCCTTTGCCAATAGTTCCAATCACTAAATGACTATTTGGACAAATTGTTCTAGCTGTTAAAGCAATTTCAAGATTCATCATTTCATTTTCTGTTGTTACCATAACACTGCGAGCCGTTGGTAAATTGGCTATCAATAAAGACTCTTTTAAGTTACCATTAATCAAAGGAATATTTGGCAGAAGAGTCCGATCAAAATCATTATTAAAAGTAATTGCTACTACTTCTTGATTTAATTCTTTTAAAAGATTAATAACTTTTTGTCCTACTCTCTCTAAACCTATAATAATAAAATGTTCTTTTTCAGGAATCGGAGGACGGCTTTGATTTAAATCAAACTTAATAGATAGCAATGTTTCTGTAATAGAGGCATATAAAATACCTACAAAAGCTGTTCCAACTAATGTTAATCCCAAAGCAAATAATTGTAACCACCAAGGAATATCAACAACTGGTTGGAATTGTCCAAATAAATCGCCAAATCCTCCTAAAAGAAGTATTATAGTTCCATAAAATGCGTAAAGCCAAGCAACATCTGTATAATAATAATGAAATAAAAACGTACCAATTAATAACAAGAGAAAGACCAAGAAAAAACTGATTTTTATAATGTTATTTGTTTGGGATAGTAAGCTAAACTTGTTAAATTTATTACGTTGAGCTTTTAATTTTTTAAATAATTGATAAAACTTATAAAAAATATTTTTCTTAGAAATACTATTCTTGGAAGAAGAAAGTTGAGAATTTGTATTAGATAAAAAGAATTTTTCGACTATTTCCAGGTAAATTAGTGTATCTCCCGTCGAAATAACTGTATCTGGCCGCCATTGGTGAAACTGACAACCAGAAACATTAGAAGCTGATTGATAGGATAAAATTCGCCTATTTCTATTATTTAATTCTTGTATTAAACGATTATGAAAAGTTGAATCTTCAGGTTTAATAATATGTTTAACAATTTGAAACTTTTGTCTATCTAAAGTAAAAAATCCTAAAGTATCTCCTCTTAAACCCGCGATCGCAAAAGCCGCTACAGTCAATTGGGTTGGTTCAGCTATAAAAATATTTCCCAATTGTTGACTTAATAATTGATTAAGATTTTCTTGAGCAGAACGAAGTACTAAGTGGATTTCAGGGTTAATTTCTCTGGCAATCAAAGCTGTTTGAAAGTTGACTTCTTCATTGCTGGTAACTATTAAAATTCCTCGGCATTGTTCAATAGATGCTTGTCTTAAAATTGCACTTTCTCGACAGTCACCAATAATTAATTCATCTAATGATTGAAGTACGTTTGGAATCTCCCAATATTGCGGAGGTGTTTGTTCGATACCAATAATTTTGATGCCAAATTCTTTGAGAGCAATAATACAATGTTGCCCTAAGTTTCCTAAACCACAGACTATAAAACTATCTAATTTTTGGCGAGTTTGAGAATTATCAATGGGAGTTTCTGGTAACATACTTTAAACCTCTAAACGCTCAAGAAATAATTAAATTAAATAAATTAAATGTTATCTAGCATCTTACCAATCATTATACTTGGAACTTGGTTTTTCCCAATCACTAAAATCGCTGATTAATTCTTTTTCTAACTCAGGTAAATGAGACATTTTTAATAAATTTTCTTTAACTTCTTCTTCTTGTTCTTCATCAGGATCTTCCCAAACTTCTGTTAAAGGCTGGACAACTTTGGCGATCGCATCTTTAACAAATGATTTGATAAATTCATCTTTACGACTTAATTGAAATTGTCGTTGAACAACTTCTGTAATACCGCCATCTCCCCAATCTTGATCTTGACGAAAATATTCTACAAAACTTTTGCCTGCGATGCGTGTTAAATAGGCAGCAGTAATTCCTTGAATCACTTTTCCAACTAGATAAGTTGCCACTTGGAATTGTAAGGCTCTTGCTAATAGCTCAATAGCTCCTTTTACCACACCTAAACTAATAAAAGTTTTGCCCAGAGAAACTGCTAAATCTTTTCCGTGATCGCTGTTTAATTCGCAACCATAAATCTTACCAACTTCCATCACCATCTGAGCATTAACCGCAGCAGTCGCTAACATATCCACGACAGGTAAAGGCGTTACAGCAATTACTCCAGCCCCAATCCATTGATAACGCTCAATTATTTTATCTGCTTCACGGCGGCGTTGTTGATCAATTAAATTTCGGGCTTCTTCCCCCAAACGTTGAGATTGTAATAAGATATTATCGGCAATTAAATCTTCTCCTTCCGACCGTAAAACTGCAATTAAACGTTGAATTAAGGGCGTAATTTCTGGCTCTAATTTAATCATTTCTCCCGAATGCGATCGCGTTGCTTGAGGACTCGCGGCGATAGGAATAATATCAACAGAAATAATAAAATTCTGAACTCTTTTTTGCAATGCAGTTAATAAAATATTTAAGTCTTCATCAGTGTAAAGATCAGTTTTATTAAACACCAAAAGAGAACGTTTTCCAATTTCTACTAATGCCTTTAAAGGTTCATATTCCGATTGCCTTAAATCATTATCAACTACAAATAATAATAAATCTGCTTCTGTTGCTAATTGCCTCGCTAATTTCTCCCTTTCTGTTCCCACAATTCCCACTTCTAAAATGCCAGGCGTATCTGTAATTAAAATTTCTCGCGCCAATCCTTTTAGAGGCAAATGATAGGTTTCTCCAATTTGTGTAGTTCCCATTGTTGCTGCCACACTACCGACAATTTCGCCGATTAAAGCGTTAACTAAAGATGTTTTTCCTGCCGATCCTGTGCCAAAAACTACGACTTTTAAATTACCCCGTGCCAGACTTTCTTCAATTTGTCGTGACCGCTTAAAAAGAGCTTCTTGAGCGACTTTATCCTGAATTTGTTGCACTTGTCTGCGAACAGCTTTTAGAGTTTCTTCTGCGGCTTCAGTTTTTTGTTCTGGTAACTTGAGATCTAAACGAGACTTACGATTTTGTTTATGTTTTTTTTGCTGACGAGAAAGATTAAAATAATAAATAAAAGCATAGATCAACAAACCAAGCAACCCAATAATGAGTAGGATTAAAATATTGGCTAAAAAAGGTGATGTCCAGGAAACTTGAAAATAGAGCCGAAAAATCGAATTAATTAGCCAAATCATCAAGCCCAAAAGAATACTTAAACCAATAGCAAGGGTAATCAGACGGGGAAGCGGCATGGAAATAATCCCAAAGGAACGATTATTTTTCTATTATATTCGATCTAATTTATAAGTTTTTAAGGACTTATTAAGATTCAAAAAATACTTATTTTCTACATTTTTAATTCTTTAATTTTATGACATCCTCTCACTGGCAGATTTCTCTTCCGCAAGAAATTCCTAATAATTTTTTGAAAACAGTTCAAACTTATTGTCCAGAATCTTTAGGAAACTATGCCGCTCAATTACTCTGGAAAAAAGGTATCCAAACTGTCGAGGAATTAGTTGGATTTATTGATCCTAATTTTTATAATTCAACTAGTCCTTTTGGGTTTGGACAAGAAATGAAATTGGCAATGACGCGACTGCAAAAAGCTATAAATTTAGGGGAAAAAGTTGCCATTTGGGGAGATTTTGATGCCGATGGAATTACAGCAACTAGCGTACTTTGGGAAGGATTAGGACAGTTTTTTTCAAGTCAGCAATTAACCTATTATATTCCTAATCGTTTAACAGAATCTCACGGTTTAAATATTGCTAATTTAGAGAAGTTAAAAGCAACTGGAATAAAATTAATTATTACTTGTGATACAGGTAGTACGAACTTAACTGAAATTGCTTATGCCCAAGAATTAGGAATTGATTTAATTATTACTGATCATCATACTTTACCCGAAGCTCGGCCCAATGTTGTTTCCATCATTAATCCTCGTTATTTTGCGGAAAATCATCCTCTTTATCATCTGTCTGGGGTAGCAGTTGCCTACAAATTAGTTGAAGCTTTATATCAAACTTTGCCAAATATTCCTACAAAACCTGTGGAAGATTTATTAGATTTAGTCGCGATTGGTTTGATTGCAGACTTAGTACAACTCAGTGGAGATTGTCGTTATTTGGCCCAAAAAGGCATTGAAAAATTACAATTACAATCTTCTAATTTTGTTCGTCCTGGCATTGCCCATATTTTGAATTTTTGTCAACGAAATGGCGATCGCCCAACAGATATTTCTTTCGGTATTGGGCCTAGAATTAATGCAATTAGTCGTATTCATGGAGATGCTAATTTTGCGATCGAATTACTTACTAGTCGAGATCTAGAACGCTGCAAAAAATTAGCCACAGAAACAGAGTTAGCAAATACCCGACGCAAGGGTCTTCAAAAAACTGTTGGTGATGATATTAAGAAAAAATTAGCAATGCTTGATTTATCTACCACTAGCGTTATTGTTTTAGTCGATAATCAATGGCCTAATGGCGTTTTAGGGTTGGTCGCGGGACAAATTGCCCAAGAATATGGCCGCCCTACTATTTTATTGACCACTGCTGATAATGAGTTAGAAACTAACATTTTGGCACGGGGATCAGCGCGATCTATTAATAATATTGATCTCTATCAATTAGTGAAATCTCAAGAACATTTATTAGAACGTTTTGGCGGACATCCCTTTGCGGCAGGCTTGAGTTTGCGAGTAGAAAATATTCCCATTTTTCAAGAAGCAATTAATCAACAATTTTGGCAATCTAATCAAGATCAAACTGCTTTAGTAACCCAGATTAAAATTGATTTAATTGTTAAAATTGCGGAACTAGGACAAGCTTTATTTCGAGAATTAAAGTTATTAGAACCCTGCGGTATGGGAAATCCTACGCCTAAATTATTGATTCAAAATTGCTATTTTCAAAATACTCAAAATAAGAATATTGAAGATGTTCAGGGTAAGGTTGTTAAATATATTAGAACAACTTTTGAATTGATTGATGAAACCGAAAAAAAAGGTATTCATGGAATATGGTGGGGACATTATAAAGATGAAATTCCTGTTAATCAAGCCTGTGATGTGGTTGTTGAAATAGACTATAATCCCTATGAAAAACGTTATGAAGTTCGTTTAATTGATTTTAAAATTAGTAATCCTTTGTTAATTGTTAATAATTTTACTTTGTCAACTCAATTAATTGACCGACGCAATCAAGATATGAATCAAATTGAAACTCAAATTATAGACAATTATCAAGTGTTAGATCAGTGTCCTATTAATTGGCAAGATCTACAAACGGCTTATCAACAAGCAATTCAAGAACGAGAAATGTTGGTCTTAGATTATTCTTCATTCTCAGAAACTGGCAAAGAAATTTTTCAAAAATTAATTGGAATAGCAAAATATTTGAGTAGAACTGAGTTATTAATCAAAGTAGAAAAATTACAAAATCAGCTTGGACTTAGTAATAAAACTCTGAAATTAGCATTAGAAATTTTGACAGAATTAGGTTTTGAAATAATTCACGACCACGATGATTTGAAGTTTAATCATATTAGCAAAATAATGCCCGTTCTTAATCTTAAAATGCAGCTTTTTTTAGAAGCGATCGCCGAAGAGCAATTTCAACGTCACTATTTTTGCCACGCTCCCATAAAAACCATAAAAAATATGTTGTATTAAATGATTTGAGATTGTAAAAACATCTTTCCTTTTATTTAAAATTTTGTGTAGAATACTAATTGAGTCAACAAAGAGTTACTTATGTTTCAAAGTAGTAGTGCATCAGAAATTCAGGAACAATACCAAGCAGGCGATCGCAACTTTCAAAACTGCCAATTACGACGTGCAGATTTACATGGATTAGACCTTCGAAATGCTGATTTTAGTGGGGCAGATCTGAGTTATGCCAATCTGCGAGATACGAATCTAAGCGGGGCTAATTTACAAGGGACTTATTTCAACGAATCAGATCTGTCGGGTGCTAATTTACAAAAAGCAAATTTACAAGCATCTTCTTTGATTAAAACCTATTTAATTAAAGCTAATTTGCAGGACGCTAATTTAGATGAAGTTTATTTAACAGGAGCTTTTTTGACGAGGGCAAATCTTAACGGTGCTTCTCTCAAAGGATCTTATTGTAACGGAGCTAACTTTACAGGAGCCGATTTAATCAATGCTAAATATGATAAGAAAAGTCGTTTTGATATAACATTTAATCCTGAAAAAGTCGGCATGAAAAAAGTTGGTGAAATGACCGTGACAATGCCTAGTTCAATGATTAAAACAACTCAAATTATTAAAGAGATTCCAGATATTATTCCCGCACAAAGTATAGAAAACCTATCTATTACTATTGAAGATTTATTAATGACTTTTAATCATTTAACAGACTTAGGAAATCATTATTTAGGCAACACTATGTGTAGTCGTTATTTCCTATCTTCTCGTCCTGATTTAGAATGGTTTGAACAGTTTGAAATTAATCGCTCATCAGCTAAAGTTACCTTTAAAGGTTCTGTTAAAGAAAAACTAACTCAAACACAAGTTGAACTCTCCCAACAGTGGTCTAAAAAGTTTGTGAAATCTTGCTCAATGATTTTTCGAGACCTTCCTAAAATGATTGAACCAGATCAATTAGTTTTCCTAGTAACTCCTTAAAAATTATTTAAAATAAGCTCTAATATGTTTTAGTTTTATTTAATATTTTCTGTGATTTTAAGACTTTTTTCATGGCTTTTAGGTACAAGAAATTGGCAACAAACTTATCTTCATACATATCGCCCGCACAAGCTTAAAACAGAAATCTTAATTGATATTAGTGTTGTTTAACTTCCTGTTTTGAAATTAACTAAGACTTTTGCGAAGATGCTCTTGAATCTTCTTTTTAGCTGACTCATCAGACAAAGTAAAACTTCCAAATTCACCACTGCTTTGATTAACATGATTAAGAACTCGCCGTTTACGATCTTCAATCTTAGATTTTGTCACAGAAGGTTCAGAAATCAATTCTGGAACTCGATCAGGCGTAATTGGTAAAACTTCTTCTATTTCACTGATTAAACTCGATTTTTCAGCAAGCGATTTCAAGCTATCAGCACTTTTACTTAAGTGTTCTAGAATTTGTCGTTTGCGATCGCTGTCTGTGCGGATTGCCATGATCAATTTATCCTTCAAAAAATTACTACATAAAGTTTTATAACAATTTCGATTATAAAGGAACTTTTTCAAAAGTCATGGTAGCGATCGCTGCATTTAAGTAAATTTTTCAGGGTGAACAACCTCAAAAAAAGCTTGTCTTGCCGCAGTTTGTTCCGCCATTTTTTTCGAGGCTCCTGTGCCTTTTCCCAAAAAACGATCTTCTAACCAGACTTCTGCAATAAATCGCTCTTCTTTAAGATTCACAGGCAAATTTTCTCTAACTCGATATTGAGGTAAGCGTTTATATTTTCCCTGACTCCATTCCTGAAGAGCATCTTTATAGTTTTGTCTAGCGGGATCTTGCCAAATTTCAATCGCTTTTTCTTTCAGGTGGAAATCCAGCCAAGGTCGAACTAGATCCATTTTATGAATACTTAAGTACAATGCTCCCAACATTCCTTCAAACGCATCCGCCAAACGAGAAACCCTGCCAGCTTTGTCCCCCATTGCACTGGCACTAATCAACAAATAACGCTCCAAACCGTAAGTTTCTGCCCAATCTGCCAAAGTGCGATCGCTTACCATCATCGAACGCAGAGACGCAAATTCACCAACCGACTCTTCAGGATAATTTTCTAACAAAACCTCTGCCGCCGCCAACCGCACCACAGCATCTCCCACAAATTCAAGTTGTTGGTAATTATCCTTAGTAGAAACACTGGGATGAGTCAACCCCAAATTCAGTAGTCGCCAGTTGACAGGGGAATCTTTCGGTAATCCCAATTTTTGGACTAAGATTTGTAATTGCTTTAGACGATGGGGATCAAGATTCATAGTTAACAGTTTTTATCAATTAGTAGCGATAATCGAGCTAAAAACCGATTAAAAAAAATTAAAGAAAGAGTCAGACATAAGCCGGGTTCTGTTCTTTCAAGCAAGAATTAGACCTATCTCAAAAGATAGACTATTCTGACCAAGAAAGGAGAATTATCTATCTAGGAAGTTTGTTACCAAACCCCTCAAGCGGTTCCACCAAAAACGAAAGAGGAAAAAGACCAACCATTCTTTCTGCGACCTTGCTTCCAACTGGGGTTTACCGAGCCAATACCTCACGATACTGCTGGTACGCTCTTACCGCACCTTTGCACCCTTACCTTATTAATTTATTTAACAGCAAAAACCATTAAATATTAACTAATAGGGCGGTATTTTTCTGTGGCACTATCCTCACGTTCGCACGCACTGGGAGTTACCCAGCAAGTTTGGTCTTTCGGAAGCCCGGACTTTCCTCAAATTCCGAAGAATCCGCAATTCTCTCGCTGACTCTTTCCGTCTTCTAGTGTATAGTGGTTGAGAAAATTCTGGGTGGCTTTACCAAAAAACCTAACTTTTTAATGCTAGGCTTTTTGAGTTACTTATTAGTTTATGGCGGGAGGCGGATTTGAACCACCGACCTTCGGGTTATGAGCCCGACGAGCTACCAGACTGCTCTATCCCGCGTCGCTTTCCTAAGTATAACGTAATTAACAGTAATTGTGTGGATTTTGCAAAAATAAAGTTTGATTAATTTTTTCGACTAGCTTTGTCAACGACTTTCTCAACAATCTAGAGAACATACGCTAGACTGATATTTGATTATTTTAGAAGGAATTATTGAATATGACAGCATTACGGGTTGGAATTGCGGGGCCAGTGGGCTCGGGGAAGACCGCACTTTTGGATGCTTTGTGTAAGTCTCTCAGGGATGATTATCAAATTGCAGTGGTGACAAATGATATTTATACCCAAGAAGATGCTGAATTTTTGGTTCGTTCCCAAGCTCTTAGTCGCGATCGCATTTTAGGGGTAGAAACAGGCGGTTGTCCTCATACAGCAATTCGTGAAGATGCTTCTATGAATTTGGCGGCAATTGAACAGTTAGAAAAGCAATTTAAGCCTTTAGATTTAGTTTTTTTAGAAAGTGGTGGAGATAATTTAGCCGCGACTTTTAGCCCTGAATTAGTCGATTTAACACTTTATGTGATTGATGTAGCTGCTGGCGATAAAATTCCCCGTAAAGGCGGGCCAGGAATTACTAAATCCGATTTATTAGTGATTAACAAAATTGATTTAGCACCTTTTGTCGGGGCAGATTTGGGCGTAATGAAACGAGATACCCAAAAAATGCGTGGTGATAAGCCTTTTATTTTTACTAATTTAAAAACGAAGGTGGGCTTAGTGAATGTTGTCGATTTTGTGAAACATCATCTTATCTAAATTCACTGATATTTATGATGGTTTTTCAATCGGATTTAAACAGCAACTTAACAACAAGTCAACTTGCAAATTTTTTGAAGAAAAAAGAGTTATTATGATCACGACAAAATTCAGTAGTACAAAAAAAATACTTGAGTAAGTATCTACTTAAGTATTCGTTTGATCGTCTAATCTCTCATTGTTTTTGTATCGAAAGCAACAATTTCTAGAAGGTGATCGCTTTAAGATGATTTTTCTAATATAAATTTTTTTCTTTCCTCACCAATCGATTTTGCTTAATTTTATGAGGTTAATTAATTATTACTATGAATAGCCGATTAGGAAGACGAAAATTTTTACTTTACAGTTCTGCAACTCTGGGTACAAGTTTATTGCTGAAAGCCTGTGGTGGTGGAGAAACTCCTACTCCTGCAACCTCACCTGATACTGTTGCTAGTCCCGCTGCTACGGGTGCTGGAGATAAGATTAAGGTCGGGATTTTGCACTCTCTCAGTGGCACAATGGCGATCAGTGAAACTACTGTAGTTGATGCCGAACTCATGGCGATTGAAGAAATTAATGCAGCAGGTGGGGTTTTAGGCAAACAAATTGAATTTATCAAAGAAGATGGCGCGTCAGACTGGCCAACTTTCGCCGAAAAAGCGACTAAATTAATCGATCAAGATAAGGTCGTTGCTATTTTTGGTTGTTGGACTTCTGCCAGCCGCAAAGCCGTCTTGCCTGTTTTTGAATCAAAAAACCATATGTTGTGGTATCCCGTTCAATACGAAGGTCAAGAATGTTCTAAAAATGTTTTTTATACAGGTGCAGCACCTAATCAACAAATTGAGCCTGCGGTTGATTGGTTACTAAAAAATAAGGGCAAAGAATTCTTTTTAGTTGGTTCAGATTATGTTTTTCCTCGTACGGCCAACACGATTATTAAGGAACAATTAAAAGCTAAAGGTGGCAAAACTGTTGGAGAGGATTATTTACCTCTTGGAAATACAGAAGTTACTCCAATTATTAGTAAGATTAAGCAAGCTTTACCTAAAGGTGGAGTAATTTTTAATACGCTTAATGGTGATAGTAATGTTGCTTTTTTTAAACAAATTCAAGCAGCAGGATTAAACCCAGATAAATATCCCGTACTTTCAGTTAGTATTGCAGAGGAAGAAGTTCAACAAATTGGGGTAGATTATCTCTTAGGACATTATGCTTCTTGGAATTATTTTCAAACGGTTAAAAGCCCTGCTAACGAGAAATTTGTGAAGGCATTTAAGACAAAATATGGCGAAAATCGTGTCACTAATGATCCTGCTGAAGCTGCCTACATTGCGGTTTATCTTTGGAAACAGGCTGTTGAAAAAGCGGGCGTTGCGGACGATTTAGATAAAGTTCGTTTGGCGGCGATCGGTCAAGAATTAGATGCACCTGGCGGACTTGTCAAAATGTATCCAAATCATCATATTTCTAAGACTGTTCGGATTGGTCAAGTTAACAAAAATGCACTTTTTGATATTGTTTGGGAAAGTGAAGGGCCTGTTGTACCGATTCCTTGGAACCAGTTTGTACCAGAGACAAAAGGTTATTCTTGTGATTGGACACGCACTGATATTAAGGCTCCAGAAACGCCTGGTAAATTTAAGGAAGCTATTAAAAAATAGTTCATTATTTGAACTTATTTAGCAATTTGATTTTTATCTAAAATTTCTGTTGATCTGTTCTGCTAAAAATTTAGGTTAGGTTTGATAATTTTTGGCCTGACCTACTTTTATTAAGTTAACTAAAATTAACTAGAATGCGATCGCAATAGTTTCTTATGACTGAACAATTAGGCATTAGGATTAACCAATTAATTAGTATTAACTTTTTAAATAAATTAACAATTAAATTTACAGGAATGATTTGAAAAATGACTGCAATATTAGAAGGTTTATTTAATGGTTTAAGTATTGGATCAGTATTGTTAATTGCCGCATTGGGTTTGTCGATTGTTTTTGGCTTAATGGGAGTTATTAATCTAGCTCACGGTGAGTTAATGATGTTAGGAGCTTATACAACTTATGTTGTTCAAAATGTTTTTAAACCCCTGGGAGAACCTTTTTTTAGCCTTTATATCTTAGCTGCTTTACCAATGTCTTTTTTAGTAGCAGGATTGGTGGGTTTGATCTTAGAAAAAGGTGTAATACGCTATCTTTATGGACGACCTTTAGAAACTTTATTAGCAACTTGGGGAGTAAGTTTGATTTTGCAACAATTTGTGCGGAGTGTAAATGGGCTTTTAGTGATTGCGATCGCAGTTTTTTGCGGACTATATTTTGGAGGATTGTGGTTGCTCAGCCGTCGTCCTGATTGGGAACAAATTCAAGGGAAAGCTAGAGTTTTATTTTTATTCCTATCAATTGGAATTGCATTTTTTGCGGGATTAATTATTAATCAGAGTAAACAAAATAGCCTAATTCGTCCTTGGTTTAGCGCGCGAAATGTGGATGTTACGGCTCCTGCTTGGTTGCGTGGTGGTTTTCCTTTGGGAGATTTTCAGTTACCATATACCCGAATTTTTATTATTATTCTGACGATTCTCTGTATTGTCGGCGTTTATTTGTTTTTTAATCGCTCTAACTGGGGATTACGCATTCGTGCTGTCACCCAAAATCGGACTATGAGTGCTTGTTTAGGCATCCCAACGGCTCAAGTTGATGCACTAACCTTTGCGATCGGTTCAGGTTTAGCAGGAATTGCAGGCTGTGCGATTAGTTTTTTAGGTTCAGTCGGGCCGAATACGGGACAAAACTATATTGTGGATACTTTTATGGTTGTGGTTGTCGGTGGAGTGGGCAATTTATTAGGCACAATTATTGCAGCAATGGCGATCGGAATTTTGAGTTATTTAATTGGTAGCGGCACATTCGCGTTGATTCTGCCACCCGATGGTATTTTTAAACCAATTATAGATTTCTTCAATTTTTTCGCCACAACCAGCATGGCAAAAGTAATGATTTTTGCACTAATTATCTTATTTTTACAAATTAAACCCGCAGGCATTTTTCCACCCAAAGGTCGTACTGCTGAACTTTAGTTTGAATATTCTTAGTTCAATAAATAGCTGATTTATCAATTCTCAAAAAGTAGATAAACTATTCTTTTACCTAACCTTAAAATTCTTAAAATTTAAATAAAACCATGATTATAAAACAAGAAATTAGCATATCAAAAAGGCAACAAAAGAAACAAAAACTCTTAATAGAAGGTTCTATAATTATCGGCGTTGTCATTGTTTTTGCAGTCATTTTACCGTTAGTTTTACCAACTTTTCGTTTAAGGTTATTTGGGCGTTTCCTGTCTTTAACGATTGTCGCATTAGGAATTGATTTAATTTGGGGTTATACAGGTCTTTTAAGTTTAGGTCATGGAATTTTCTTTGCATTAGGTGGTTATTGTTTAGCAATGTATTTGAATTTGCAGTTGCCTGCGGGTCAATTACCAGATTTTTTTAGTTTATATGGAGTGAATGAATTACCTTGGCTTTGGCAACCTTTTTACTCTTTTCCCATCACTCTTTTAGCAATAATAATAATTCCTGCATTAATCGCTGGATGTTTAGGTTATTTGATTTTTAGAAATCGTATTAAAGGCGTTTATTTTTCAATTTTAACTCAAGCAGCTTTATTGGTTTTCTATAATTTTTTTAATGGTCAACAAAAATTAATTAATGGAACTAATGGATTAAAAACAGATACTCAAACTTTTTTCGGTGTTTTAGCGAGTTCTCCTCAGGTTCAATTAGGTTTTTATGAAGCAACTATTTTAGGAATTATTCTGGTTTATTTACTTTGTCGTTGGCTAACAACTGGAAGGTTTGGAAGATTATTAATAGCAATTCGAGATGATGAAACTCGTGTCCGTTTTACGGGTTATAATCCCACTGGTTTTAAAGTATTAGTATTTGCAATTTCAGGGGCGATCGCTGGAATTTCTGGTGCGTTATATACCGTTCAAACAGGCATTATTACTCCTAGTTTAATGGAAGTTGCCTTTTCAATTGAAATGGTAATTTGGGTTGCAGTTGGCGGGCGTTCAACTTTGATTGGTGCGATTATTGGGACTTTATTAGTCAGATTAGGACAAACGACTTTAAGTGAGAAATTTCCTGAAGTTTGGCTCTTTTTTCAAGGAGCATTATTTCTAATTGTGGTGACAGTTTTGCCCAATGGATTAGTCGGTTGGATCAAAGAAACTGGCTGGGAAAAATTGCGATCGCTCTTAGGATTTCAACGCCAAACAGTTACCTATCCGAGTTTAGAAGAAGATCCAGAAGTGATTCAAGAACGAGAAGAATTAACGAATAGAGAGGAGTGAAAGGTTATTTTGGGTATCACTGTAAGTAATGTGTGAAATCTAATAAATTGGTGGATCGTTTCTTAATCTTTTTGATTTTTTTTGAAGCCTCGCAAAACTTTCTCTCCGCGATCACTCGATCATGTAATAACTTAAATTATTTATTCACTGCGATTGCTTGTTGCCAACTGGTGACAATCTCTTCTTTTTTGATTCCTGCTTCGATGAGTGTATTAACTAATCCTTCCTTAAAGTTATCTTCTTCGATAACGATTTGGCGATCGCTATTATCTTTTTCGATGAGTCGCGCATGAAAATATGACATTATCCAGCCATTTTTGTTTATTTCAAAGAATTTCAGTGCGATCGCCTTCTTGTTGTTGATTAAACTTTAAAACCGCGATCGTCTATTATCATCGTCTTTATATTAAAATTGAGCAAATATTGGAGTAACAATAACATGAAAATCAAAGCTCTAATTTGGCAAGAAGATGGTGTTTGGTGCGGTTCCGTACCTGCATTGCCAGGGTGTCATACCTGGGGAGAAAACTACGAAGAGTTATTAGAAATGTTGCAAGATGCGGTTCAAGGATGGCTTGAAGTTGCGAGTCAAGAAACAGAAATTGAAGCAGAAAAAGAGCTAGTCGAATTATCATTATGAAGTCGATCTCTGGTAAAACTCTTTGTAAGATTATTGAACGCTATGGTTGGCAATTAAAGCGTATTAGCAGTAGTCATCATATTTATACAAAACAGGGAATGAGAGTCATTTTATCCATCCCAGTTCATGGCAACAAAGATTTACCAATTGGCACTCTTAAAAGTATTTTGAAAGATGCTGGTCTGACCGAAGATGACTTGAGATAATAGCGATCGCAGTGATTTGACAATTAGCCAAAAACACAGTTATCATGTCTTTAACAAAATCGGCAATCGCACTTGAGTCGGCACGCAGTAACCCACAATGAGGTTATCATTTCCCATATTAAAGAACATTTAAGCCTCCCAGATTGGCAAAAAAGATTTAGTTGAATTTTTGATCCTAATTTTGCTTTAGTATAGAAATATTCTGTCAGAGGTAAATAGTTATGCAAAGTATGAGAATGCGATCGCTAATTGGTAAAAATGGGCTTTTACAAATTCAATTACCTGAAACAACAGAAGGAACGGAGTTAGATATTATTCTTGTTTATGAATCAGCATCATCATCAACAAAAACAACAACATTAAATGATTTTTATGGTTGTATTCAAGATGAAACATTTGTCAGACATCCACAGCCAGAACAAGCAGAAAGAGAGCTATTTTGATGATTTATCTGCTAGATACTAATGCCTGTATTATTTACCTCAAGGGCAAAAATCTTCATTTAAAACAAAAACTGGATCATATTCCACTTTCAGAGATTGCCGTTTGTTCAGTTGTGAAGGGTGAATTATTTTACGGATCAATTCGTAGTGCTAACCCAGCGCGTAATCTAACGTTACAGCAAGAATTTTTGAGTCAATTTGTTTCTTTACCTTTTGATGACTAGTCTGCTCTAATTTTTGGAGAAATTCGCGCCCAACTTGCTGCTAACGGAACTCCTATTGGGGCTTACGATTTACAAATTGCTGCTATTGCTTTAGCGAATAATTTGATCTTGGTTACACATAATACTAAAGAATTTTCACGCATTCCCCAACTACAATTGGAAGACTGGGAAATAGAGTAATTTATCTCAAAAAATCAATTAAATTAACTAATTAGCCAAAAACACAGTTATTATATCTCTACAAGATCGGCGATCGCCCTTCATCAAGAGAAAGCGATCGCATTAACTCGACAATAGCCAAAAACACAGTTATCATTTCTCATAGTTGCTTTCCTTAACTCAACCGATAAAATCGGCGATCGCACTGATTATGCCGTCATATCAGGTAATCTCAATTAATTTGTATGCGCGAAGCGTACCTGCGGCATGGCACTCTTTGCAGAGCAGGAAAGGGTATTTAACCTGCTTTATCAAAACCCTGAATGCAAACCAATAGTTACATTAACAGGAGATTAAATCATGGCTACAAAAAGATATTGGATCAAGATTACACTGCTCAAGTCAAAATCAAACGAGGGCGATTGGGTTGCTGAGTATTATGGTAATTTTATGTATCATGCTGAAGGAGAATCTTTGTGGACAACGCTTGCGGAAACAAATGACAGTGCCCCTTGGAAGGTGCTAGATTCTGATACTAGTATTTCGTTTTCGAGTGGGGTTGCCAACCGTCAACTGGCGGTAGTAGAGCAATGGATAGATGTACCTTCTTCATCGACCGTCATTGATATAAAAGCACAGATCAAAGAATATGATCCCTCTGCCTTTGATGCTGATGAGGATTTAGGTACGTCGATTATCTCAATGCCCCTAAATGAAAGCGAGGAACGAAAGGAGAGTCATCAAGGCAATAGTAACCTAGGAGAGGTTAGTTGGGTTGTACGTGTAACGCCGAAGGCAATACAGGATGCCTATGGTAAACCTTTTTATCTGCCTTAATTCATTCCTTCCCATTCTCTGAATATGAGTAGTGCGATCGCCATCGCTGTAGGGTGCGTTACTCAACGCACCTTTTTTCTTTTAAACATGATGAATTTGTAATTATCTGATTTTTGGAATATTTACTAATGCGATCACCTCTTTCAACATGATCGCCTCTCAACTTAAAAAGCGATCGCACTATTTAGGAATGAAAATCTATTAAATTGTGCATTTGAAGTTCCAAAGCAAGAGATTCACATTTGTTTAGCAACAAAATGTCTAGGTTATTTATTTTTCATTCCTTAATCTTCGCACCGATCCCTATGAACGAGCAGACATAACATCAAATACCTATTGGGATTGGATGTTTGATCATATTCCCTTGGTATTGGCGGCTCAACCTTTAGTTGCCCGTTTCATCTCGACTTTCCAGGAGTATCCCCCACGCCAAAAAGCAGCCAGTTTTACGGTTGATCCGGTGATGGAGAAAATTACCTCCACCATTAGCAGTTAATAGTTGCAGTCAGGGTGGTATAGTTAGAGGGGCTTAGTTTATGGCTCTCTAACTACTTAGAAACAGGCAACCCAATGACTACTTCCTCTACTTTACAAAATGCTAAACTCTACGGCAATGAAATTATCAAAACCCCCATTGGCGACATTGAATTAGTCCACAACTATTTTGATAGTGAAGCCTCCCAACGTCTGTTTGATGAAATGGACTATCAACGGGCTTGCCAAACCTACCTCTGGAGTCATCCCCTTGTCAGTACGACCACCTGGCGCGATCGCCAAGCAGCAGCCTATGGGGTAACAAGCCCTTATGATTTTGTCGTACTGCGATCGCTCAAAGAAAAACGTGGCATCGTGACCGCTAATCTCACCACGCCCTATATCTTCAACTTCACCAGTTTGAAGGAAGGTCCTTTGGTCGTAGAGTACCCCGCAGGCGATACATCAGGTGCTTTCATGGATTTTTGGCAACGTCCTGTTGCAGATGTAGGATTGACTGGCCCCGATGAGGGCCAAGGCGATAAATACCTCGATAAATACCTCATTGTTGGCCCTGAAGATGATCCCCAAAAGTATGAGGAGAACGGTGTCTATGTCATCCAAAGTGCAACCAATAACCTGTTCTTTGGCTTGCGTATCCTCAATCCTGATCCTGAGTTTTATGAACAGTTCAAATCCTCTCTGCAAATGGGTCAGTACGGCCAATCCCTACAAACTGTCAACTTCATCGAAAATCGGGATGTTGAATGGAATGCAACAGCCCCTCGTGGAATAGAATATTGGCAGGTTTTGTCTTCGATTATCAATGAGGAGCCAGTACGGGTCATTGATAAAGCTTGGATGGCGATGCTGTTACCCTTGGGCATTGAAAAGGACAAAGACTTTGACCCCAATGAACGCCAGACATCGATTCTCCTCGAAGGTGGGGCGATGGGGGAACTGATGGCCCGAAACCTACAAGTGAATCCCCGCTATGCCGTAGGGCTGTTTCATTCTATGTCTTTGGT
>JANNLO010000038.1:0-30359 GCA_031396835.1 Snowella sp. SOY_38_metabat_116 | reverse complement strand
GCCAAATGTGGCTTTCCCTGTGACTCTCTACAATGCAAACTTTACTGCGGCATCAACTTTCACAACGGGTACTACGAGCGTTAAGTTTAGTAGCACAAATACCTCTCCTGGATACACATTCCTAAGCGCAGGAGCAGTAATTACAGCAGGTACAACAACGGTTCCCAGTGTTACTTTAGCAAGTAATTATAGTGGTGTAAGTGAAAATGGGAAAACTAATCTCATTTATACCTTTAACCGCACAGGAGCAACAACCAGTTCTCTCACAGTTAACTTTAGCGTTAACGGAATTGCAACTAATGGCAATGATTATGTTGCTTATGGAGGAGCTTTCCCAACACCAACTCAAGGAACCATTACTTTTGCAGCAGGAGCAACAACGGCTCAGTTAGCGATAGTTACTTCGGGTGACACGATTAAAGAACTCAATGAAACTATCAACTTAACTCTCACAAGTGGTACAGGTTATCAGATTGGAACTCCTACAGCAGTAAGCACAAATATTATCAATGACGATGGTGTTCTTAACCAACAAGGAACTGCTGGCAAGGATGTTATTGAAGCGGGTTCAACTCGTACTTTGAGCGGAAAGGCTGGTAATGACATCCTAATTGGCTCCAATGCTAGTGATGTTTTGTCGGGTGGAATGGGCAACGATACCCTAACTGGTGGCACGGGTTTTGATACTTTTAGTTTTAGTAATAAACTAGAAGAGATTGATACTCTTACCGACTTTAATGTGAGTCAAGATACCATCCAGGTTTCTCAGGCAGGTTTTGGCGGAGGCTTAATAGCTGGTGAGAGCATCTCTGTCGATCAATTCAGTATCAGTTTAGGTTCAACGACCGCAACTACACGGTTTATTTTTGATAAGCCTACTGGAAAACTCTACTTTGATATTGATGGTAATGGTGTCAATGCTGCTGTTCACTTTGCTTCACTAACTGCCAATCTAGGCTTGAACGAAGACAATATCTTTGTGGCTTAGAACCTATTGAAGAAGCATCATAAATAGAGTGGTATTTTTATTCCATTCATCATAAATAAAGGCCTATGAAGTTGTTAATTCAATCCTCATAGGCCTTTTAAATTTGAAACTGGTGGGCTTTTAAAGATTTATTGCTTGAATGTAATCTGGTGTTTTGTTTTACCTGATATTGCCAAACTCACTCCATTAAATTAACTTAAGCAAAAGAAAGATAATCATTTTGATGTTAAATGTCGTTTAAAATGTAACGTTAGTGGTCTTGAGATCTCTTAGAAGTTAACAGATGCGGTTAATATAAAATTACAATCGAATATTTTTTAGACTTTTGAGCAAAATCGGCGAGGGAAAATGGACTGGAAAAAATCGTTACAGAGAACTGATTATTGGTTACTCGCACTGAGCGTTGGTTTGGCTGTTCTTCATTTGACTTTGATTGATAAATCTCAACATGAAAACCTATTTAGTCTTGCTGTTCTTGTTTGGTTAACGATCGCTTCTGTTATCTGGGATAAACGAAAAAGTTTGATTCTAGAAAGTGGTGTTTTTTCAACATTTTTTGGCATCACACTAATTGTATTAATGATGCTAAGAAATTTAGCAACCACTGATACTTCTTTGCGACTTTTCCCTTTATTTGCAGGTATTGGCGTTATTTTAATCGCTTCTGGATTTAAATCTTTAAAGTCTTATTGGAAAGAAATTATCTTGCTTAGTTTACTTTTGTTTTATAAATTTGTAACTAGTTTTCTTAACACTATTGATCTTCCTTTATTTACGGCCAAAATATCGACTTTGATGTTGTGGATTGTTGGTTTTGATGTTTCTCGCCAAGGTGTTTTAATAAAATTACCAACGGGTCGTGTAGAAGTTTATGGAGCTTGTTCTGGAGTAGAAAGTATCGTACTGATGTTATGTGTTGCAACCCTTTTCTTTTTCTTGATTTCTGTTAATCATTGGCAAAAACTAATTTGTATTGCGATCGCTATTACTATTGGATTTCTTGTTAATTCTTTTCGGGTTTCTCTATTAGCATTTTTTGTTAATGCAGGTCAAACTCAAGCATTTGATTATTGGCACGGTTCTGACGGCAGCCTGACTTTTGCGATTGTTTCTGTTTTGATTTTTGGAGTTTATTGTTGGTTTGCTTATGTTCGTAACTTGAATTTTTCAACTGAAACAGGAGAGATTAAATAATGACAAAAATAATCAATAATTGGCAAAGTTTTAGAATCGGTATTTGCGCTATTCTTCTCACGGGAATATTAGCAGAAATAAGTAGAGCATTAATAATACCCAGTGTTGCTAAAGAAAAAATAATTGCTAATACGGATAAATCTGTTCAATTGCCGACTAATATTTCTCTTCCTAATTGGCAACTATTAAAAAATCAATCTCTTAAACCAACAACAGGAAAAGCGATTGGACATCTCTATCAATATCGCAATCAAAATAATGAAAAAGTCGATATTCAAGTTCGTTATGAAAATTATATTGAAGGTAATATTAGCCGATTATTAATGGTTTATGATATTGCACCTCCAGCTTCGACAACTCTGACCATTAAACATCAAGAAAACATTGGTTTTTATGCCCTTACTTCCTTTAATAATCAAGCGTATTTAAGTGCTTGTATTAATCCTATTGGACAAAGTACGGTAACCCAGGAGCAATTTGCCCAAAATAAATATCAGCATGGCTTAGATTTTTCAAGGATATTAGGTTGGACGGCGGGGCTTAATGACTTAATAGATACCCGTTGTTTATGGACAGTTATTTCCACTCCTCTTCCAGTAGATGCAGATGAGCAATTATTAGCCAAAAAACATCAAACTTTAGAAAAAATTTGGGGTGAATGGTATTCTTTATGGAAACCTAAATTGAATCAATTAGCTGTTAATAATTAACTAATAATAATGCCTCAATTATTTATAATTGTTCATTATCTTGTTGCTGTTTCAATTGTCTTAAAGATTCTTGTCCCATGCCGATCGCAAGTCCTGCCACGGCTCCAATCCAGATAAAATTGCGACTATACAAACTTTGATAGGATTCACTATACTGTGAACGAATTTGGCTAGTGTTTTGTCTGAGGGCAATATTACCGATACCTAAACCAATCATCGCGCCAATTAGGGCAGAAACCACACCAGAGGCAAGAACTAATTTGATGTTCATAATTTAAATTTACTAATAGTTCTGATAGATCAGGGCTGGCCAATCTGATGAAATCAATTTAATGCCCAAACCAAATATAAGCCAATCCTAAAATTGTTCCACCGAAGAGCAAATGATTCATCCAATCGTCAAATGTCCATTTTTTAAACATGAAATTATTCTCCTTAAATAACTAATTAATAATTTATCAAACTATTTGATTATATGAGTTTTAATGCCAAATTCATCAAGCAAGATTTACAATATTTTAAGATACTAAGTTTCTGCTTCTTGGGTTAGTTTTTCTCCTAATTTGGGTTCTGTTCCAGCTAATAAACGTTGAATATTGCTTGAGTGACGAACTATAACATAAATCCCTGCAATAACTGCAAATAAAAGATAGGGCAAAGGTTGATTTAAAAATATTATTAAAATGTTTCCTGCGATCGCTCCTGTAATAGAACTGAGAGAAACAATACGAGAAATACCTAAAACCACCAAAAAACTAGTCAATGTTCCCAATGCAACCAAAGGATTCATGACTATTAGAACTCCCAAACTTGTGGCAACTGATTTTCCGCCCGTAAAGTTCAAGAAAATCGATTTGCTGTGACCTAAAATGGCGGCGATTCCTGTTAGGATAATCAACCAATATTGCCATTCTAAGGGAACTAATTTAGTTGAGTCAAAGTGATAGAAACTTCGGGTTAAACCAACGGCAACCATTCCTTTTAAAACATCAACACCTAGAACGGCGATCGCAGCAGGTTTACCAAGATTTCTCAAAACATTTGTTGCGCCAGTAGAACCCGAACCATGTTCTCGAATATCAATTCCTTTTAGCCATTTACCCGCTAAATAACCTGTGGGAATGGAACCTAATAAATAGGCTAAGAAAAGTAATAAAAAACTTAGTATAAAGGCAATTAACATCTTGATTTTGGGGTAGAAAAAAGGGGAAATCCGCGCTCAAGAAATATCTATTTATTATCAACTAATAGAAATAATTAGTAGAAGGTTTTTGAGGATCGGGCGCAAAGGCTAACCAAAGTGGAAATTGTAAAAGTGCTAAATTGACTTGATCTTCGGTTTCATCAATAATAACAATCGGTAATTGCTTATCTTCTACCAATCTTTCAGCTTTTTGGATTAATGCTTCAGGAGATTCAAATAAAACAATACCCCGTTCTGGCCCAAAATCGGTGCGAGAAATGCCTAAACAATCTTGTAATCCTCTGCGCCATTCTCCTAATCTTTCGGGCGTATTCGCTAAAATCAATGCCCGACTGCGATCGCCATAAAGTGAATGAAGAATCGCAATCATCGAAGAACCAACAAGAATATTTTGCAAACGACTTCCCATTGTCACCACCACACCCCGACCGCCCTGACTAAAAAACCAATTTTGCACCCGTTCTGCATGGACTGGCTCGAAAGTACGGCGTAATTGCCAAGGCGGCCCATAATAGTCGGGACGAGTACGATATTGCTCTAAAATACGCTGGATTTGTCGGCGTTGTTCCTCAAAACTTTGTGCAGCAAAATTTGGTTTCGGGCTACTCAGTGCGCCGATGGGAGCATTAACAACAGGTTCTTGAGTAACATTCCAAGAATCAGAATTACCCAATTCCAACTGATCCGCCGCCGAAACTAAATCTTGTAAACTGCCGACTAAATAATCTTTAAATCCTTGCACTCGAATCGCTAAATCTTGAGAAACTCCCGCAAAAGTTGTTCGCATTTCTTGGCGAATTTTTTCTTGACGACGTTCTAATTGTTCAACCGTTATTTCTAAAGATTGTTTGCGTTCTTTTAAATCTTTTAATCCTTCTTTAAGTAAATTTTCTAGAACTGTTTGAACTTCAAGAATTTGCTGATTTAAAAAGTTATCTTTTTCAGCTTGCAGAACCTGAATTTCTTGTTTTAAATTGGCTTTTTGTTGTTGCAGATCGACAATGTTAGATTCGGAATTAAGAATTATTGGTTCCTCTATCCCCAGATTAGTCAAAGAAATTTCTAAGGGAATTGGTTCAGATAATTCTTTTTCCGTAGATGTTTCTGGCATTTCACTAAATTCAACATCGGTAACAGTTTCTGACAAATTGGTTGTGGTAATTTCGTCAGTTGAGTCAGTTGTTTGATTAAAAGGTGTTTCTGAATTCATTAATCAATACTAATAATAATTTAAGTAATATAAGGACAATGTTTTTCTAAACAGGTTTTTAGGGTTGGAGCATCAAAAAGAATGGGTAAAAAATGAATACTCTTCACTTCTTTAAAATAAAATAAAATGGGGACGGGTTGCCAAAAAATTCGCCAATTTTGCCATTCAGTATAGGGAAAACGACGAATTAACTTGCCAGAACGATAAACATCCAGATCGGTTTCAGTAAATTGCAAACGCAGGGTCGCAGTCTGAATCATTAAAAATAAACCAAATAAACCAATTGGTAAACTCGCCCAGGGTTGGAAAAATAACAACGCGATCGCGGCTCCGACCAAAATTAAGGGAATATTATAACTAGGAGAAAGTTCAACAACGGAATGACTAAGGGGCGTGGTTTGACTAGTTGTCATGGTGTAATTTTTGTGTTTAACGTAATTAAAAAATTATGTCTTTATTTTATCTATACTATACAAGGGCCGTTAATTTAAACTTGATCAAGCTTAAAAGAAAGTCTCAGACTAACGCAGGTTAATAGGTTGACATAAAATAATTGAGCATTACTTTTGAAGTTGGTAGTGTCTCCACTGTAAACAAAAAAATTATTATCAATAATGAAAAAAATTTCGGTTAAACAATTATTCGGTAATTTGGGAATGTGGATGATTCCCCTCATCTCCATCATTTCTGTTCCCCTTGCCCTAGCTTATTGGCAGTCTGAGAAACTGGCCCAATCTCCAACTGAACCCGTTGCGAATAATCCAATCATAAAACCGACTTTTCCGCCGCTTAGTGAACTGCCCAGCCCAATTGTTTCAAGCTTACAAAAACCGATTCCTCTGGCTCCCACTGAAGCTGAACTTCAAAAGAAACGACCCCAAAAATTCCTAAATTCCTTCAGCACGTCTATTCCCGATCCTCTACCCCTGCCAAAATCATCCCTCAAAAAAACGGCCTCTTCTCATAAACTGTCTTCTACTTCGATCCAACCCAAAAAAATAACAAAAACGGCTCAGAGTTCTCGTCCAAAAACTTCTAAAAAATCTCAGCATTCTGCGATCGCCAGCCTTCAAACCGCTTATACACCGCCACCGCTAGAAATCCGAGTTGGAGTTGCTAGAAAGGTTGCAAATATCACCATTGGAACATCCCAACAAGCTTTTATTCAAGAACGGACGGGCGGAACCCTGAAAACCATTGCTGCAAATCAATCTTTAACCGTTACACCCAATGGAAATTCTTTAAATATTGGGAATATGACCGTGCCAGGAGTCGCTTGGTTAACTCCCGCCCAAGGAAGTTATATTTATGTTGGCGATCGCTGGTATCGAGGCAGAATATTATTAGTTTCCCAGGGAAATAGTTTACTGGCGGTGAATTATGTAGATTTAGAGCATTATTTGACCAGTGTTGTTGGCAGTGAAATGCACTCCACCGCACCAATGGAAGCCCTCAAAGCTCAGGCGATCGCCGCCCGTTCCTATGCCCTCGTCCACATTATTCGTCCTGCTAGCGAATGGTTTGATTTGGGTGACAATCAACGTTGGCAAGTTTATAAAGGCATTAATAGCGAATATACATCTGGTTTTCAGGCAGTTACCGCCACAATGGGTCAAGTTCTGAGTTATAAAGGCGGCGTTGTTGAATCGCTTTATGCTTCTACCGATGACATTGTGGCAACGGCTCACGGTGGTCGGGGCATGAGTCAAATTGGAGCCTATGGTTTAGCGAAACAAGGTTATGATTATCAAAAAATTCTTAATCGCTATTATCCAGGCGTGAGTTTGGCAAGAGTTATTTTGCAACAGTAGAAATGTAGGCGATCGCGTTTTCTTGACAACTGAAATTATCGGGTTACGCCTTGAATCACAGGCCGAATATCCGTTCCCTCAAAAGTTCCTGGATTGCCGCTCCAATTAAAATCACTAATGCGTAAATTAATTGATCCAATTTGCAATTGAGGATTATAACGCACCATAAAATTATAAGTTCGACGGCTATATTCAATAAACAATTCCGTACTAATTTGCTTATTGGTATCAATACTATAGGCACTTTGAACCCCAATTCGGAAAGGCCCATAAATTTGTTGAGTTAATCCCCAGGTTAAAACTTGAGTATCAACAAATCTGTCAAAAAGAAAGGGCGAAGTATCACCACGAATGGCTTGTAAATAACTAATATTAAAGCCCGTATAATCTAAATAAGGTTCAGAAAAATGTCCAAATTGACCTAGTAATCCAATACTTCCTGTTAAAGAAGGTTGAGAACTACCATCACTATAAAAACTACTTACGCCTGTTAATCCTGTCGTCAGTTGTAAATAAGGTAAAACAGGAGTTGCCGTATAGCGAAGACCTTGATCAGATGTGGGTTCTAAGGGTTCTCCTATCCAAAGAAAATAGTATTTATTAAGTGATACAGCCCCTTGATAACGCATTAAAGTTACTAAATTATTCTCACGAATGGGAGCGAGTAATTGCTCTTGATCTGTTTCTGATTGAATATCTTGAATAGATGCTTGATAACTGACAGAAAGGCTCGGATCGCCCAAGGGAATAACAGGAGAAACCAAAATAGCTCCAAGACTACTATTAACAGTTTGAAATCCTAAAGAACCATTAAAAAGACGTTCTCGATAATTATATTCAAAGCGTAAATCATGGGGCGAAGATAAATCTCCTAATTTATTTTGTAAAGCGACTTTTGCTCTGAGGGAAGTATCAATTTGATCTAAATCTAGATTTGAAAAATTTAAGGTATTAATTAAGCGAGTTCGTTCATTAAAATTGGCATCAAAATCTGTAATCAGACCAAATGAAGCAGGACAAATCACACAAACTTGAGAATCGCTCAGATTTGCGGTGGGAAAAGCCTCAGGAAATAAAGCTTTTTGCAGTAAATATTGGGGTTTAATGTCAAATCGGACAGATTTTGTATCTAGAATATTAAAACTGCTTTGAACATAAAGTCCTCCTCGGTCTTGCCCGTCATAGCCAAAACTTAAAATCCCAGGTTGACGGTTGCGTCGATCCAAAATCAGTCGGTCTTGAAAAAGAGGCATAGTATTTTCTTGATCCAGCACAACTCGCGACTCACTTAATCTCACTTCATCAACCAGAGGAGCAACATTATAATAATTGGCGGTTTCAGCTTGAATTTCTAATTCAGGTGGAGAAAAGGGATCATTAGTAATTCTGACCTTAGTGGCATTCCAACCTTCTGAATCGAAATCAATTTTTTGTGCTTGAAAACGCAAGCGATTAATCTGACCGCCATTCGTATTAGGACTGCCTGCCGAGCCAAAATTATCCAAATCTAAGCTAGTTCCTGCCGAAAAACGGTAGCCATCGCCTGTGGTAATTCGTTGCAGGGGTTGATTTGTGGTTAAACGCTCATTCAAAGTTTGGGAAGGAATAACGTTGCTACCAGGATCATTGGGCAGTGTGGGGGATAAATCTCGGGCCGTTGTCGGTTGATAAAGTTCACCGTTGGCATTGTAAATAACGCCTTTATCTTGAACAAAATAATAATCAAATTTTTCGCCTCGTAGAGTTTGTTCCCCTCTTTGCAAAGAAACATTGCCTTCGGCTACGGCAAAACGATCGGGCAAGTTGATTTGTAGGCGATCGGCTAATAATATGCCATTAGAAAAGCGCATAATGACTCTGCCCGTTGCGGTTATAACTTGATTATTGGTGTTGTATTCTTGTTTGTCGGCAACTAATTCCAAAACACCAGAGGGAGTTTCTACTGGTTTATCTGGCGAGGTTGAGGTTGGCTCAAGTTCTTTTGGTGATGCAGGATTTTGGTCAATCGGTTGAGCAGCCTTAGAATCATCGGCATTAATAATAAATTCTTTAGTATTTCCATTTCTTTCTTGAGCGATCAGACGATTAGTTAAAGGCTTAATTTGGCGATCGCGTCCCAGAGTTTGCAGATCTAAAACAACCTGACTAGAAGCATCAGAAAATAGCGTTGAAGTTCCATTATTAACATTATTAAATTGACGAAGCGGGACAGGAGCCTGAACAGAAATCGGCTTACCCAACTGATTCGCACTATTATTTGAAGTCGAATTTGAGAGAGGGGAAGGATTGGGAGTGACTTTACTTGGTTCAGAATAATAAAATTCAACAACGGGCGGAATAATTTTAGTCGGCTCTGGTATAGTCGGTAACTTTGCATCTGCCATCAAATAAGACTGACGGGCAATGATTGCTGGTCTAAAAGCCTGAATAAGCGCGGGAGGATTCGGTGGGGTGACGAATAGGGGCATTTAGATTCAAAAAAAAGCTAAAAAAATTAGTTGCAAGCTCAATTTTGTCGGAGAATCGGAATGAGTCAGCGCAATACAAAACGGTGGGAGTGTCAACATCTGACTCACCTAAGTTAGCATAAAACTCCCCAACATCAGTGATTACGTTGATCATTACGTGACTCAAAATGTTTAAAGGAGTTGTTGATTGGTTGATGGCAGCGACGATAACTTGATTTTTTCAGCGATCGCTTATGGGAAAAGAGTCTAAATATTCCTGTTTAAAAGACAAGATTTTAAAACAATTTCTCTGAGCCGATCAGTTTACTCAAAATCTTTCCGACCAGGATTACGGGTAGGATCGCTAGAAAGAAAACCGAAGATAAATAACAAAATAAAGCAAGCGACAACAATATTAACGACAATCTTGAGGGTTAGCATAAATGCTCCTTACTTAAAAAAACTGATTTTTAAACGCCACGACAGCAAGTTCGTGCTACCTAAATACTCTATCTTATTTCGACTACTCCAATCTGAGCAAAATTCTATTTTTCCCCACAATTAACAATGTCTTTTAAATCTCTTGATAATTTACTGACTCAACTCCAACAACAACCTCATTGGGAAAGTTATCACTACTATCGTCAAGTTCTTAATATTTGGGAAAACTTGATTGATCCGCTTATCCTCAGTCAGACAAAACCTTTTGCCATTCGTCATCAAGTGTTGTGGGTGGCAGTTGCCAGTCCTGTTTGGGCGCAAACTTTAACCCTGCAAAGATATGGACTGATTAAACAATTAAATATCCAATTGACTCAACCTTTAACTAATATTCGTTTTTCTGCAACTCAGTGGCATCAGCTTAAATATTTAATAGAGCTTCAAAACTCAGAAATATCATCACAAAGTGCAGCCTATTGTGATTTTCTAAGTACCTTAGATTTTCCTGAAGAAATGCCAAAAAAGCCCGCTAAAACTCCAGATGAAGCTTTTCAACGATGGGCAAAGGTATTACAATCCCGTGCGGAACAGTTGCCTGCCTGCCCTCAATGTCAAGCTCCAACTTTACCCCAGGAACTAGCACGTTGGTCGGTTTGTGGAAATTGCGCTATTAAAAAATGGCATATCTAAGGGTTTTTTCGGGTAAATTGAGTTGGGTTTAGAAGGTTAAAAAAAATTAAATTAGTCTAAGACAAATAGGTATTTGAGTTTATTCTTGAATGACATTATTGGCTCTGTTAACAATGTTTAATGTTTTTGAATAATCGTAAATTAATTTAGTTTATTAATTTTTTTATAATGGATAATCTGTTTTTTCTATCTGTTGACGAATATCATTAAGATCTATATAACGATCCGTTGCATTTCGTAATTCTCTAGCAATCATTCCCTCCGTTGATACAACTGTAATATGAGTATTTTTTGAACGCAATAATTCGATCGCTCGTTCAAAATCCCCATCTCCACTAAATAAAATTACTCGATCATATTGTTCAACTGTATTAAACATATCAACGACAATTTCAATATCTAAATTTGCTTTTTGGGAATATCTTCCTGAACTATCGTCATAATATTCTTTTAAAATTTTAGTTCTAACTGTATAACCCAAACTAATTAGTGCATCTCTAAAACCTCTCTGATCTTGGGAATCTTTTAACCCAGTGTACCAAAAGGCATTGATTAAATTAACATTGGGATCATCCGTGAAAAATGCTAATACTTTTCTTGGATCAAAGAACCAACTATTTTTCTGTTGGGCATAAAACATATTATTGCCATCAACAAAAATGGACAAACGATCCCTTTTGTAAGGGTAAATATTATTATTCGTCATAAAAATTACGGCCTAAGTTTTTAGAATAATTAGAAATAAAATGAAATAATTTTCGAGTTTAGAAATTATGTTAGGAATTATTACTGATTAATAATTTTAGCGTAAATGCTTAACCCTTTGTTAAGATGCTATTCCATCTGTATTAAACTAGGTCTTAATAGAGATATCCTTTTCAAATTGTACTAGACTAGGGATGCAGACTTCATTAATGCTTTTATTTAGATTAAAATAATAGATTAAGCACAAATATAAACCTAAATTAAATACAAAAACTAGTTACTCCATCGGGCTAGATACAATTTTGCTTGGGATCTTCTTGCGATCGCCAAAGTAAAAAGATTGATGCAAGCTGTGAATGTTCAATATCCACAAGCCAAATCAGACTGAGATTGAATAGTGAAATTGCTAGTTAAAGAAGCAGTAATTTCGCTATAAACGGGATAATTATGCTGTTGCCATCCAGATCATTCTCTTTGTAAAATCGACAATCAATAATTTTTAGATGAGAATAATTTAATTTTTTTCCTAGCCAAGTTGATGTTACAAATTCAGAAGGAGCGTCTATTATTAACATAAATTAAAAAAAGATTTAAGATTTAAAAAGTTAGTGAAAATAAATCTAAACTAAATTAGTCATTGAGAAAATGTATTATTTATTAGGTCTAAATTTAATGATAATTTAAAATAGCATTAGCCCACGAATAAGAAAATTGCTTAACAATAACTAAACAATTCCGTTGATCGGACAAACGATCATAACTTAGATGAGTTGCGATCTTCTGCATAAGAAAAAGTCCTCGTCCCCCAGAAGATAAAAAATTTTCTGATGAACTAAATTTTTGCGAATACTGTAGCAGGTCAAATGGTTCTCCGTAATCCCAAATTTTGATTTCTACTTCGTAAGAAAAAAGAGTAATATTAATTTCAACAAAGTTTTCTACCGCAAGGTTTTTATGAGCATGACGAACAGCATTAGTAAATCCCTCTGCGAGTATCAGTTGACACCCTAACCAATCTTGCCTACTAATCCAAGGTTGATAGCATTGTTCAAGATTGGCCAAAACCTGTTCTAAGGATTGGAGTTGACTCTCGACGGTAAATGTAACTTGTTGAATTATGCTCATTGTTTAAATATTACTAGATTCAACTTCGTTTAGCCATTATGGTGCAACTTTTAATTATTGATGATGACCCTGATATTCAACAATTATTGCAAAGAATCTTGATAAAAAATGGTTATTCAGTTAGTGTTGCAAATAATGGAGAAGAGGCTTTAGTTCAAGCGCAAAAGGAACATCCTGCCCTAATTATTTGTGATTGGTTAATGCCTAAAATGACGGGTTTAGAAGTCTGTCAGCAAATTAAAAATCTTCCCGAATTATCTACTACTTTTTTTATTTTGTTGACCTCTCTTTCATCCGTTGAAGATCGAGTTCAAGGGTTAGATGCGGGTGCAGATGACTTTCTTTTTAAGCCCGTTCAAATTAGTGAATTGCTCGCTAGAGTCCGTGCTGGCTTAAGACTTCACAATCTGAGTCAAGATTTAAAAGAACAAAAGCAACTGTTAGAAGCAGAGTTAAAAGAAGCTGCTGATTATGTTCGTTCCCTTTTGCCTGAGCCATTAATTCATCCAGCCCTTGCCATTGATGTTCGTTTTATTC
This sequence comes from Snowella sp. SOY_38_metabat_116, assembly GCA_031396835.1. GTDB lineage: Bacteria > Cyanobacteriota > Cyanobacteriia > Cyanobacteriales > Microcystaceae > Snowella. The sequence continues at coordinate 17,297 of JANNLO010000038.1, read as the reverse complement.
CGTCGCAAAAACTTGGTGGAGATGGTTTTGATTATTTTTGGTTGGATAAAAACAATCTAGCAGTTTATCTCTTAGATGTTTCTGGACATGGACTTGGAGCAGCTTTGCCTTCAATTTCTGTGATTAATTTATTGCGTTCTCAATCCTTAAATCAGGTCGATTATTATAAACCTAGTAGTGTGCTGAAAGAACTAAATCAAGTGTTTCAGATTACGCCTAAAAATGATAAATATTTTACAATTTGGTATGGCATTTATCATTGTCTTGAAAAGAAAATAACTTATGCTAGTGCAGGGCATCCTCCCGCCATTTTATTAGAAGGTTTAATGCAGAAAAATTGGGTTGAAAATTCACTAAAAACCCAGGGATTTCCCATAGGAATGTTTCCTAATGTAGATTACAAAGAAGCATCTTATTCTCTTTCTTCTCCAGCTAGTCTTTATATTTTTAGTGACGGAATTTATGAAATTGAAAAGACAAATGGTATCTTTTTAGGACTTCAACACTTTATTCCTCTTCTCAAAGCTTATCAATGTCAAGAAAGTCGCAATTTAGATGTTCTTTTAGATTCTCTTAAAAGCGAAGATAACAAGACTACTTTAGATGATGATTTATCTATTATTCAAATTGATTTTTATTAATTCCAAGAATGATGATTAATTCTTTGTTCTAACTCTTCTCGTCCAATAAAGATTTCAAATACTCGATCCATTCCTGTTAATTCAAACAACATTTTTATTTGATCATTAAAGGAACATAACAATAGTTTAATATTAGCTTCACGAGTCATTTTTAATGATTGGACTAAAGCTCCTAAGCCAGAACTATCCATGAAAGTAACATTTTTAAAATCCACCACAATAATCTCAACTTTATTGGCAACCAACTGATCAATTTCTTGACAAAATCTTGCTGCTTGGGTTCCGTCTAAAATTCCTAATGGTTCGATTACATTAATAGAATTTGCCATGAATTTACCTCAAAGTTATTTTATAACTATACTTAAAAAATCACAATAAATATAATTTTATTAACTAAATTTAGGGTTTTATGGTGTTACTTTCTGCGATCGCCAGAAAAAGAAGATTTACACCGCTTAAAAATCACCTAAATAGATTAAGATTATTACATAACAATTTAACTAAAACTTAACATTAAAAACTAATTTTATTTAAAAATTGGAAGTGACTTAAATGGAAACCTATGATGCGATCATCATTGGCGCAGGGCATAATGGCTTAGTATGTGCCGCTTACTTATTAAAGGCAGGTTATAGCGTTCTTTTATTAGAAAAACGTCCAGTTCCTGGGGGAGCCGCGACGACAGAAGAAGTCATGCCGAAAGACGCGCCTGGGTTTAAATTTAACCTCTGTGCCATTGACCATGAATTTATTTTTCTCGGCCCCGTTATTCAAGAATTAGAACTAGAAAAATATGGACTAAAATACCTATTTTTTGATCCAACTGTTTTTTGTCCTCAGCCTGATGGGAAATATTTTCTAGCTCATCGTTCTATTGAAAAAACTTGTGCTGAAATTGCTCGTTATAGTAGCCGTGATGCTCGGAAATATCAAGAATTTATTCACTATTGGACAGAGTTAATGCAGGCAATTTGTCCAATTTTTAATGTGCCGCCCCAAGCTTTATTAAAAATTATTCAAGCCTATGATTTAAAAAGTCTTCAGAAAGTTTTTAAGGTCGCAGGTAGCCCCAAAAAAGCCTTGGATTTTATTCGGACAATGGTGAGTTCTCCCGAAGATATTTTAAATGAATGGTTTGATACGGAAGTTATAAAAGCTCCTCTCGCTCGTTTAGCCGCAGAAATTGGCGCACCACCTTCTCAAAAAGGAATTACATCGGGCATGATGATGATGGCCATGCGTCATAATCCTGGGGTAGCACGGCCGCAAGGTGGAACAGGAGCGTTAACTCAAGCTTTGGTTAAATTGGTGTTAGAGAAAGGGGGAAAATGTCTGACGGAACAAACAGTTAAACGAGTGATTGTGGAAAAAGGAGTGGCGTTGGGTGTAGAAGTTGAAAATGGTCAAATTTATTATGCGCGTAAGGGAGTTATTTCTAATCTGGATGCTAGGCGTTTATTTCTTCAATTGGTTGAACCAGAAGCAATCCAAGAAGCTGATCCTGAATTACGAGAACGAGTGGAACGTCGCATTGTTAATAATAATGAAACAATTTTAAAAATTGATTGCGCACTTTCTGAACCGCCCCGCTTTGAAAAATATGGACACCGAGATGAATTTTCGATGGGAACGATTTTAATTGCAGATTCAATGTTACACGTTGAACAAGCCCATGCTTTGCCGATGATGGGACAAATTCCTGATGCAAATCCTTCTTTATATTTAGACGTACCGACGATGCTTGATCCGTCTATGGCTCCACCAGGAAAACATACACTTTGGATTGAATTTTTTGCACCTTATCAAATTGCTGGAGCGGAAGGAACAGGCTTAAATGGAACAGGTTGGACAGATGATTTAAAAAATAAAGTGGCTGATCGCGTTATTAATAAACTAGCGGACTATGCTCCTAATATTAAACAATCAATTATTGCCCGTAGAGTGGAAAGTCCCGCAGAGTTGGCAGAAAGATTGGGAGCTTATAAAGGAAATTATTATCATATGGATATGACTCTAGATCAAATGATTTTTTTGCGGCCATTGCCAGAAATTGCTAATTATCAAACCCCTATTAAAAATTTATATTTAACAGGAGCAGGAACTCATCCAGGTGGTTCAATTTCAGGGATGCCTGGACGCAATTGCGCTCGTGTTTTTTTAAAAAATCAACGTTCTTTGTTCAACTTTTAATTAAGATTAATTCCTAAAATATATCTGTAATTTATTAATTATTTCTATTCAAAAATTCCGAATAAAATATGCTTAAATTAATTCTCTATTAATTATGAAAAAACGAGTTACACTTTCTTTTCCTCGACGCACAATCCAAATGCCGATTACCTATCGCTTGGCTAAGGATTTTAATGTCGCTGCTAATATTATTCGCGCCCAGGTTGCCCCCAATCAAATTGGTAAATTGGTTCTGGAATTATCAGGAGATATTGATCAGTTAGAAGCCGCTATTGAGTGGATGCGATCGCAAGAAATTAATGTTTCTTTAGCCAGCCGAGAAATTGTTATTAATGAAATTAGTTGCGTAGATTGTGGACTTTGTACTGGTGTTTGTCCGACGGAAGCATTAGTTTTAGATCCCGAAACATTTAAATTAAACTTTCGGCGATCGCGTTGTGTTGTTTGTGAACAATGTATTCCTGCTTGTCCTGTACAGGCGATTTCTACTAATTTTTAATTAAAGTTAGCGATCGCTTGAATGTTTGTATAAATTACACTTTTTCAGACCGTTTTCAGAGTTGGCGATCGCTTAGCAAATCAAGTCGCAAAAAATTATTGGGATATTTCACTCAACTAAAAACAATAGGTATTTTAAAATCCTAAATTAGCCGACTTCACTGGGCTTTTTTAGTTAAAAACCAAGATTAACGACGGTTAGGAATCAATCCTTCTGCTGCATTGCGGAAGACTTCTACTTCATCGCTATAATCAATCGGTAACACGGCAGCCACGTTTTCATGGGGACGGGGAATAATTACCCAAGTTTCTACCACTGCGCCTTCAGTCCGATTCACTGCTTCAATTCCTGCTGCCATTGCTGTTTTCACTTCTTGAACGTCGCCTCGAATATTTAGGGTAAAACGCGCACTTCCTGCCCGAAGATAACCGACAATGGTAATTCTGCCCGCTTTAACCATCGCATCAGCCGCCGCTAAAATACCAGGAAAGCCTTTAGTTTCAATAGAGCCGACAGCGGATTGGGATGCCATGATAATTCTCCTAAAATACGAAATGAGTCAATAAAAATTGGATTAAGCTTAAATTGAAAGCTGAAGGAAAGGCAAAAATAAAAACGTAAATTCTTTACCCAGTGTCACTATAGAGTAAGAAGGGGACAGAATGCCAACAGAGAGCGATCAACTCCGAAATCTTTCAACTTTTTCAGTGTATTCAATGGGCAACACGGCCAGCACATTTTCTGGGGGATTAGGGACAATATAATGACTAATTACTTCGCCGCCAAAGGTATTAATGGCTGCTTTGAGTCCCATTTCTACGGCTAATGTAACTTCTGAAACGGGGCCTCGTATTGCTACTAAAAACTCTCCTCGTTCAGCCAGATCGTAATACACTAACGTCACTCTTCCGCCTTTTACCATTGCATCGGCCGCGGCCAAAACAGCGGGGAATCCTAAGGTTTGAATAACACCAACGGCTTGCGGCATATCGATTCTCCAGCAGGGTTTTAATGAAAAATAAGAGTATAAAAGGCAACATTTAATTATAGAGTGAAAACGGGTTTTTAATTTCTCTAATAAATGAGTTTTCTTCTATTAAATTGAGTTAGGATTTACTCGATTAATTTGAAAAACGCGGACGGCCAAGGGTTGTAATATAAAGTACGGCTTCATCTTCAGGGATTCCTAAAACTTCATTAACTTGATCGTCAAAAAAACCAGCAATTCCGCTAACTCCTAAACCTAACCGAATTGCTCCTATATTTAAACGTTGTCCTAAATGTCCTGCATCCAAATGTAAATATCGATAAGCGCGATCTCCATATTTTTCTACAGCCTTTTCTAAATCCGCCGTATGAAAAATAACTGCTCCTGCATCTCGTCCTAATTCTTGACCCAAGCAAAGATAATGGAGTTCACGGCGAAAATTTTTAAAGCGAATTTGGCGTAATTCTTGGGCTTTTGGTGCGTAATAATAACAACCTTCTTCTAAACCCGTCACGCCAGAAACCGCAATAAAGGTTTGAATGAGGCTTAAATCAAAATAATCAGGATTGGGATTTAGATTTTGGGAATCATAATCCTGGGATTGATAGGTAAAACTCAATAATGCTTTTAATTCATCTAATCTCAGATCTTCTCCCGTAAAAGCACGAGTTGATCGCCGTTTCAAAATCGTTTTTTCTAACTCTGCTAAATCTTTTCCCCAGAAAATTGCTTGGGTTTGAGTGGGAATTTTTAGGCAAAAAGGAAAATTGTACTTATCTTCTAATACATTATTCTCTTTTTGAGATAGGGATAAGTTGGGTGCGATCGCTTCTTGAATTTCGGTAGATTGATGAAAGTTTGCTAACAATTTACTATCCTTTACAGGAGCGAAATCTCGATGAGTTGAAGAGGCTAGAGCGGTCATTTTTGGTTCAATAGCTGGAACTGAACTTCGTAAATCCGTCAAAGGAATTACTGTCATTACTGCTTCTTGATGAGAATCCAGATAAAAGAGTTCATTCATCGCTTGATCCCGAAATCCGCCAATTAAATGGGGATGATAGCCATACAACGCACTTGCTAATTCAAGATTGCCTAAAAGATGACCTGTATCTAAAAAAATACGTCGATAGGCTCGGTCTTGATAACGCCAAGCAGAACGCTGAAAAATTGCGGTTGTTACCAGAGCTAAACTCGTATTTTTGAGAGATTCATGGGTAAAACAGGCTTCTTTGAGCTTTGTCCACACTTCACTACTCCAAAAATGAACCAAGGAATGAGTTAATGGCTGATAACTATACAATCCTGAAGGTAAAAGCTTTGTTCCGCGCGAAATCAGATAAACTTCTGCTGGATAGAGTCCTCCTGCTGAAGGTGCGGTTCTCAGATAAATTGGATTGCTCATACTGGGGATTTTGGCGGTTAAACCATAAGTACAAGCTAAAAGCCGAGAAATTCGCTCCCAAGTTTCTCTATCGGGTTCTTCTGATTGTCCAGGAGAAAGATAGGGTTGCAGATCGTAAATTGTTCCAATTTTATATTCTTTAAAAACTGAAGGCTGATTTTCCCAATCTAAACCCTTGTTTTTGGTGGCGATCGTTTCTGGGTGATATTTGGTTTGCTCATGGTAGTAGCTGGCGAAAGAAGCAACTGAATTAGACATGGCATCAAGAGAGAGAATTAAATTATTGTAATTTAGCTTGTTTTGGTGCTTTTTTTGAGAGTTTAAATTTTGAAAACTTACGATTTAATATTTATTGCCAACTTGAAACTGAGCGTAAAACATCAGGAATAACGGTTTCTGAGGGAAATTCTAAGATCGTTTCAGAAAGTCCTAAATAGCCTGATTGGGTAAAAAATAGTAACATTCGAGCAAGAGCAACCCAAACTTCTGAGTCAAATTCCCAGTCAGATCCTGATTTTGCATAACAGGCAATGGATTTTAATGCCCAAAAATAATTATTCCGAACAATCGATCCGCCTTTTTTGTAAGGAGGTAAATCTTGGATATTAATTACTAATATGTCTTCTTTAAGCCAACTTTTCATTAAATCATTATATTCTGGTGAATAAGATCAATTTATTAATTTTTATAGCATTTAATTTTGGTAAGGTAAGTATTTTCATCGGCAAAGTTTTTTTATGTCTTAAAAAATTCTTCGGGGCGATCGCCAAAATTCTCTTAAGAAGATCAAATTTATCTCTTGTGATCGCCTATTCTGTGGCTACAATGAAAAACAATACTTAATTTATTTTTCAAAGTTTTTAAATTTATCTACAAATTAGATCATTATTTTATGAATAACGTTAAAGAAAAAATTCAGTCCATCTTGAATCAATTACCAGATGATTGTTCAATTGAAGATATCCAGTATCATCTGTATGTGCTAGAAAAAGTTCGTTTGGGCTTGCATAGTGCAGACATTGATAATACCCTGAAACAAGTTGAAGTCGAGGGGCTACTAACAAAATGGCTTATCGAGTAGTTTGGTCTCCCAAAGCGGTTGAGGATGTGGACGTGATTGCGAGCTATATTGGCCGTGATTCTTCTTCCTATGCAGCCGCTGTTGTCCGAAAAATCATAGATACCACCCATGAATTAGATCAATCTCCCTTATCGGGCGCGATCGCAACTGAGTGTAATGAGCCAACGATGCGGGAGCAATTGGCTTATACTTACCGTATTATTTATCGCGTTAAAGAAGAGATGGTAACGATCGCGGCTATTATTCATACCAAACGCCTTTTAAATATCAATGAATAATCATTTTTTCGAGATGAATTTGCAGTTCTTGAGTTAAATTGGCAACGGCTTGACGACGATTGGTTTTATATTCTGGCGATCGCGATGTCACAGAAATGGGTTCACCAATTATTATTTTTGCTTTTTGTTTCCCCAATTGAGGACGAAAAAAGGGATTTCCGCCTTTAATACGGGTGATTAAATCCCAAATCAGCAGAATCGTGTCAGCAAAACGTTCTACTGTTGGTTTTTCCTGGACATAATTCCCTGTAACTGCCACAAAACTTTCTACCATTCTCATGTGCCACATCCGTAAATCGGCTTCTTCTGCCACGCGATCAGCCAAACCTCGCTTAATCGGACTAAGATCGCTATTAGGTTTAAATTCTTCTCGATAAATGCAATCCCAACCCGACTGTTCAATACGCCGACAACGATCTACAACAGTTCCCTTGCTAGGAATCTGAAAATATTGTTCGGCAACTTGCAGCGCGACATTCAATAAGTTTTGTAATCGTAAAGAAAAAAGAGCATGAGGTAATGATTGAAGTGTCTCTAAATTTTCGCTAAATGTAGTTTTTAATGTTTCAAGATCAGGCAGAATTTGGTAATAGGATTCTCGATAAAAATTTTCCATAATTCCCAAAATTTCTTCACCTAGATGATACAAACGTTCATACAAGTTTTGTTCCTCTAAATCATTTCTATTCTTAATAGATAAATCTGTTTTAATCCCACAATCTGTCTCTAATTGAGTTAGTAAATCAGCAATTTTTTGCCAAGGTGGAGTCACATAAAAATATTGAATACCAATCGGAATAATGAACACTTCTTGACTGCGATCGCTTTTTTGTAAATCTTCATTACACCAAAAACCGAGTTGGGAAATGCCAGGTTCTAAGGGGCTAATAATTTCATTATGACCATTGGTTGCTCCTTCAGGTGCGGCGGCGATCGGAAAAGTTCCATTAACTAATAATTCTCGTGCTGATCGCAGTCCAGTAATGTCTAATTTTCCCCGTTGAATAGAAGTTCCGCCCAAATGGGAATAGAGCCAACTAACTGTTTTTCCTGCCCAAATAGGAATACCTCGATCATAGATAAAATGGGAATGAATCGGTTGTTGGAGTTGAATATTATGTGCTTTTGCAAACTTAGGTAATAATTTCCAAATTAGATATCCCATACAATAGGGATCATGAATGCTCGGATGACGAAAAGCAAGTAAAAAACGAACTTTTTCTTGTTGAAATTTCTGAAAATTTTCTGCTAGTATAGACAAATTTTCTGCCTCTATTTCTACCAATGGAGTCTGTGATTTTAACCAAAAAGGTAGAATTATTTTAGAAATTTTCAGGACTAAAGCATTAAAAACAGGAGGAATAAAATCTAAGGGCGGTTGGGCGCGAGCTAAATCAAAATTCATCTTAGTTAAGAGTAAATGATAGTAAATTTTAGGCTTTAAATTGACATAAAATCAGACCAAACCATTGTTGGGAATCTGTCCAAATTTTGATAGTTTCTAAACCCCGATTTTCTAGATAACTCTTCATTTGATCTAGATTAAACTTACGGGAAATCTCTGTTAAAATGCTTTCTCCTTGCTTAAATTGAACTTTTAAATCTAAAGCTTTGAGGTAAACAGATTGGTTTTTTTGACTAACCAGGTGCATTTCAATTTGAGATTTTTCCTGATTATAAAAAGACTTATGATAAAATTCAGATAAATTGAAATTTCCCTCAAATCGCCAGTTTAAATGTTCTAAAATATTTAAATTAAAGGCCGCCGTAATTCCTTGATGATCATTATAAGCAGCTTCTAAAACTCGAATATCTTTCTGTAAATCAATTCCTAATAAAAAATAATCACTGTTGTTGAGAGCGTTAGTAACTTGTTCAAAAAAGCGATCGCATTCAGTGGGACTAAAATTACCAAGAGTGCTACCTAGAAATGCAATAATTCGAGTTGAAAATCGAGACATAGGTAGAGCTTCAAGAGCTAATTGATAGGTACTGACTAACCCATGAATTGTTAACATTGAATAATCTTTTAATAAGTCTTGGGCAGTTATCTCTAAAATACCTGTACTCACATCAATGGGAAGATAATGAACAGCATAATTTAATTGTTCATAGGCATCTAATAAAAAACGAGTTTTGGTAGAACTTCCACTTCCTAACTCAATTAAATCACAATCTTTTGTAATATTTGCAATTGCATCAGCATTATTTTTTAAAATATTTGCTTCAGTTCGAGTGGGATAATATTCAGGTAATAAACAAATTTTTTCAAATAAATCAGAACCCTGATCATCATAAAAATAATGAGGAGGAAGGGATTTTTGAGCTTGGGTTAATCCCGTAATCACATCATTACCATGATTGGTATAACTTAAAGGATGAGTTAAAAGAAAATTCTCGATTTGTAATCGTTTATCTAAATTTATTTCAGAAATAATTGTCATATAATCGCCCTTTAAAATTTGCTAACTATTTTTTCAATTTTTAAAATTCTATCACCCCTGAGAAATTTTAAACTAGGCAAAAATATTTTATAATAGTAATCAAAAATAAATGATCAATATGACTATTTCTCCTAATCCTATTTCTCCTATTTTAGAGGAACAATTGACAGATCTTCGTCAGACTTTGCGAGAGGCTCAACGTTGTCTGGGCGATTGGCAAGGAGGAGAAATCGCGGTTTCAGCAGTGCCAGGAGCAGGAAAATCCCATAGTTTGTCAGTAGCAGCCGCTATCACCATTGCTCGCCATCAATTGCAAGCCAATCGACAACTACTCATTGTTACCTATACTCGTTCGGCGGCGGCGGCAATTAAAGCCAAAATAAAAGCACAATTAATGCAATTGCAGTTGCCTATAAATGGATTTGTTGTACAAACATTGCATAGTTTAGCTCATAATATTGCTAGTTCTCATTCAGAAAAATTAGCCTTAAACTTTGATAATCGAACGCTTTTAATTCCCACACCCAGTCATCGAGTTATTAGAGATACTGTCGAGCAATGGATACGTTTTAATCCTAATCTCTATCAAATCCTTCTAGATGCTGAACCTTTTGATCAAGAAGAAACAGAAAAATTGCGTCGTCAGTCGGTTTTGAGAACGGAAGTTTTGCCAAAACTTGCTCATATTGTGGTTCGTGAAGCTAAAAGTTCTGGTTTACTGCCCCAGGATATTCAGAAATTAAGTTTAATTAGTGTTGATCATTATCCTATTTTAGCGATCGCGGCAGGATTATATGAACAATATGAAAAGTTGATGAAAAGTCGCAATTTTATTGATTATGATGACCTAATTTTAGGAGCATTAAAAGTTTTAGAAAACAAGATAATTTGTCAACAATGGCAACAGAAATTTTTCGGTGTTTTTGAAGATGAAGCTCAGGATTCTAGCCCTTTACAAGAAAGATTAATTAACCGTCTAGCGATTGATCCTAATAGTTTTTCCAAAACAGCTAATTTAATTCGAGTTGGCGATCCCAATCAAGCGATTAATTCTACTTTTACTCCTGCTGATCCTGTTTACTTTAATTGGTTTTGTGAAAAGTGTGAAACTCAAGGAAACTTTTCCACAATGGATCAAGCAGGACGCAGTAGTCAAATCATTATTGATGCTGCTAATTTTGCCTTAAAATGGGTGAATAATACTTGGGAAAAGTCAGAAAATAATCAACAATTTACATCCGTTAATTCAAAAAATAATTCAAAAAAATCTTTAAATAAAAAAATAGAAACTCCTTTTCGAGAACAATCTATTCGTGTAGTTGATAATACTAATTTCCAACAAAATGTAAACCCTGATCCAGTGGGAAAAGGATTAGAGATTTATACTCCAGAAGATATTTTTATCACAGTTGATCTGATTCGCCAAAGGATTATTCAACTATTCACAGAATATCCTGAAAGCAATGCCGCTATTTTAGTTAGAGAAAATCGACAAGCTCGTTTTTTAGCTGAAGAATTAACTGATTCCTTAAAAGAAAAAGAAATCAAAGTTTATGAAGTAGGAGAAAGAGAACGCTTTTCTAAAATTCCTGAAGAAATCCTCAAATTACTTCAATTTATTGACCGTCCTCACTCAACTAATTATTTAAAAACAGCCTTAGAAACACTGCAAAATCGAGGCTTAATTCCTGCCCAGGATTTAAATATTTTAGCAACCTATCCCGAAAAATTTCTCTATCCTAGTCCTTTGGAAAGTGAAGTAAAACAATCTATTTTAATTGCTAGAAATTATTGCTGTGAGCTTCTTAATGCTAAGATTGAATTACCCCATTATCAACTCATTCCTTTCTTGGGAATAACTTTAAAATATACAGGTTCTGAATTAGCAACATTACAAAAATTATCAGAACAAATTGAGAAACAAATTACTTATCAAAGTTCTCTAAAAAATACGATTAATACTTTACAAGAATTAGTCAGTTTTGCAAGTTTTGAATCTGTAGAAGAAGGCAGTGATGAAGTTTATACTAAAGCAAGACAACTGACTATTATTACCATGCACAAAGCCAAGGGATTAGATTGGGATTATGTATTTATTCCCTTCCTTCATGAAGATGTTTTACCTGGTAAATTATGGGTTCCTGTTTCTGCTAAATTTCTCGGTGATTTCACTCTTGGAGAAGTGGCTCGCGCCCAAATTCGCACGGCAATTCACTATCAATATATTCACCAAATTCCTATCACTAAAATACCGAAGGCGATCGCAGCTTGGGAAGAAGCAGAACAACTCAAAAAAGCAGAAGAATATCGTTTATTATATGTGGCGATGACGAGAGCAAAACGTTTATTATGGTTGTCTGCGGCCGAAAATGCTCCTTTTAGTTGGAGTACTTTTCAAGCCAGTCAAAAAGGGCATTTAAAACAAAAAATTGCTTCTCCGATTTTCACTGCTTTAAAAAATCAATTTCCCCAATGCGTAATGGAATAATCATGATAATTTATAGGTAAATTATGGTAATAAGAAAACCCCAAAATCATCCTATTTTCTGATATATTGATCGGCAATTCTACAACAAATAAAATCTCAGAATCTTTGGAATCTTAATAAAAACGAGTATTTATACATTTACATCTATTTTGCTTAGTTATTTTAAAAAAATTGAAAAAAAGAGACCACACACAGTTAGGATAAAGGGTTGTGCTTATTAAGAAGTTAAATCAAGATGGCCAAGGCTAACATTATCGGGTTGGGACGTTCGGGAATTGCCGCCGCTAGAGTTTTGAAACGGGAAGGATGGGATGTCGTTCTCAGCGATCGCAACCATAACGAGAGTTTACAGGCAATGGGTAAACCCTTAGAGAAAGAAGATATCCAACTTAATTTAGGCCATCGGTTAACCTTGGATTTGGATGATTTACCCCAATTAATTGTCGTGAGTCCTGGCGTTCCCTGGGATTTACCTGCATTAGTGCAAGCGAGAGAAAAAAGAGTTGATGTTATTGGTGAATTAGAACTTGCCTGGCGGTATTTGCAGAATACTCCTTGGATCGGTATTACGGGAACCAACGGAAAAACGACCACGACGGCTTTAACCAACGCAATCTTTAAATCTGCTGGTTTGAATGCTCCCGCCTGTGGAAATATTGGTTATGCGGCCTGTGAATTAGTCTTACAAAATCAAACTTTCGATTGGATTATTGCCGAAATCAGTAGTTATCAGATCGAATCTTCCCCCGAACTCGCGCCTAAAATTGGCCTCTGGACGACTTTTACCCCCGACCATCTCAGCCGTCATAAAACCCTCGAAAATTATTACAACATCAAGGCTTCTTTATTAAAACGATCTAAATTACAGATTTTTAATGGAGATGATGCCCATTTATCGAGTGTCGGTCAACAGGAATGGAATAATGCCTATTGGACGAGTGTGCAAGGAAAAGATCATTTACTTTGTGAACCTGCAAAAGGCGTTTATTTGCAAGATAACTGGGTTTGTGCTTTTGGGGAATTAATTCTGCCAATTAATCTCTTTAAAATGGTCGGTCGTCATAATCAACAAAATTTATTGCTGGCAACGACGGCGGCTCGTTTGGCGAAAATTGATAAGAAATCTATCACCGAAGCGATCGCGACTTTTTCGGGAGTTTCTCACCGTTTGGAACGAATTTGTACGATCAAAGGTGTCGATTTTATTAATGATAGTAAGGCGACCAATTATGATGCGGCGGCGGTGGGTTTAGCGTCGGTGAGTAGTCCCGCGATTCTGATTGCAGGGGGAGAAGCGAAGGAGGGGGATGATAGTCAATGGATCGCGGAAATTAGGGAGAAAGCGGCTACGGTTTTACTAATCGGAGAAGCGGCCCCTACTTTTGCCGAGCAATTCAAAAAATCAGGTTATTACGATTATGAAATTGTCGAAACGATGGCGATCGCGGTTAAACGAGGATTGGAGTTAGCTCCCGAAAAAGGTGCGAAAGTGGTTTTATTGTCTCCTGCTTGTGCGAGTTTTGACCAATATCAAAGTTTTGAGCATCGAGGCGATGATTTTCGAGCTTTGGCTTTAGCTTTACTCTGATGTTGGGGTAAAAATAAAAAATGATAGCTTTTAGTAACTCAAAATAGGTTAGATTGAAATGCGAAATGTGGACTAAATAGTTTCACATGGGGTAAAATTCATGAATACTCCAAGAACACTTTAGAAAATATATGAGAGATGATAAAACTGTGGCAGTGGCACTCATCACTGCTGGTGGTTTAGTAATTGCAGCTATTATTGCTGGCTTATTTCAACCAACTACCATGACTTACCTTACTGACTTATTTAATCAGAATCCATCCCCCCCTAGATCGCCAGATACTCCTACTCCTCACGGCACGGTTCGTAACTGTTCTCTAATCGACAACGGAATGGGTTTTATCTGTTACGCTAAAGACGGCCCTGGAAATACAGTAACAACTAATATTGCTAATTCAACTAATAGTATCATAACAGCATCTTATTCTGAATGGCATTATGGATGTATAACGGGGAGAGATGTAAATGGTCAAAGGAATGCCCAAACATTATCTATCCCACCACAACTCATAACCAATGTTGCTATGAACTCTCCAGGGTCTGGTGTAACTTGTCGAGAATCCTGGGTTACTAATTGCGTATCTAACAATAAAGCTGTTAGGTGTTCAGATTACTTAAAAGTAACGTGGACAACTACTGAATAGCTTCAAGAGTATAATATTTTAAAAGTGGCGTTGATCAACTAAGTATGATCGCCGACCTAGTAGTGCGATCTCCGCTTTCGTATGGTGTGTTAATACAATGTAACGCGCCTTATTTTTGTTTAAATGAAACTATTTTCAGGACAGATTCTAATCAGTGCGATTTCCCAGTGCCGCTACACGATAGATTACCCTATAAAATAGAAAAAAGAAGATGCCAACTTGTCCCTTCCATTAAAAAAACTTAAAAGAATAATACATCATGGCAACAACGATTGAAACCGACCTTAAGGAAGTCTTAGGGGAATTTAAGCAAGAATTTTCTAAACTCAATCAGCGATTAGACAGAATAGAGGGTGACTTAACTTCCCTCAAAGTCTCCCAAGCTGAAATTAAGGGAGAACTATCCACTCTCAAAGTGGAATTAAATTTGGTCAAAGAAGATGTAAGAGACCTTAAAGTTTCCCAACGATCGCAGATATGGGCATTAATTATCACGGTCATTGGAGCCACTATTGCCGCCGTTGTAAAATTTGGATTTTTTCCTAATCCCTAAACCGCGCTCATACGATGTCGCTACGCAACAGATTACTCTATAAAATAGGAAAAAGAAGCGGCCAACTTCTCCCCTCAATCAAAGACTAAAGGAATAATACATCATGGCAACCGCGATTGAAACCGACTTAAGAGAAGTCTTAGCTAAAATAGATAATAGGTTAGAGCGAATAAAAAACGATTTAACAGAGTTTAAAGCTGGCATCGCTAAAGATATGACAGTTTTTAAAATTTATACAGCAGATAGGCTAACAAGTATCAGAGAATTAGCAAAACTCAAACAAAAAGATCATCAAAAATCTTTCTAATTTGTTAGGCAATTGATAAAATATCGATATATCGCAAGGTCTAGCCATGTTACTCAGTTTTAAGACAGAGCTAAGGCCAAATAATAAGCAAGTGATGCCGTTTGTTCTAATGGAAAAGTATTCCCTAATCCAAAAGCTTATCGCAGAATGAGTCGGCGTTTAAAGCGTTTACAACGGGCAGTAACTCGTAAAGTTAAAGGCTCTAATAATCGAACTAAAGCTATTGGTAATCTCGCAAAGTTGCACGCGAAAGTGTCCAATATTCGTAAAGATGCGATTCACAAACTGACTCATTATCTAGCTAAAAACCACAGTGAGATTAAGATTGAATATTTGTCAATTAAGGCATTTTAAAAGAATCACAAATTAGCGGGTGCTATTGCAGATTGCGGAATGTATGAGTTCCGCAGGCAGTTAGAGTACAAAACGGAAAAGTTCTCAAGCAAGCTGACAGTGGTAGATAGATTTTTTCCTAGTTCTCAGATTTGTTCTGGTTGTGAAAATCATCGACATAAAATGCCATTAAAAGAACGTCTTTATGTTTGTCCTGATTGTGGACATACTCAAGATCGTGACTTGAATGCTGCCAACAATATAAATCGCTGGTTTAACGGTATTTTTATACCAGAGCGAGAAAAAGCGGTAAGTTCTATCGTGTTAGCTTGGGTCGTAGGTAAACCCTCTATTAGTCATGATAGAGCTACGGTGAAGTAGAAAATAAACAGTAATTTAGTTCAACTTTCTTTGTTCTAGATTTGCATAGGTTTTATAGAACGGAACCTGGCCAAGAGCCTTGCGATCGCGTTTTGCAATTGTTGGGTTAGAAATTAGGAAAGAAGAGAGAAGATCGTAAGCAGCTAGCTATGTTAATCTGAGTGATGATCTCTGAGATGGCTAATGAGTGTTAAATGCAAAAACCAAATTTTTTTAGATTGCTTTCTATTGCTTAGGTGATCTATAAGAAAAAATGTACAGAATATCAATAATTTTTTCTGAAAATAATAACAATGTTGAAAGTCTCTAAATTTTAATTAATTTTCTTTAAAGGAGTCGTTAATGCGTTTACAAAGTCTAATTTTAGTTTTAAGTTTATTGCTGGTGACAACGGTTGATATCCAAACTCGCGCTGATGAACCTAATTCGGGAACATCTCTGAAAGTCACTTTAGATAAACTCAATCGTCTCAAGAAAGAATTTAAGACAGACCTTTTATCTTCCTCTAGGGAAAATTCAAAAAATTTAGACTCTTCACTGATTCCTCAAGATCTGGACAAATCTCAGCTTGTTGAAGATGTTCTGTCTCAAAATCCGACAAGGTTTCGATCCACTGAATCTAAACCGACTATTCTACAATCTTTGTATGTCAAACCCGAAGGCATATTAATTTATACGGTTGGTGATGATCCGACAATTTTAATTGATTCCAACAAAGAGCCAGGTATCGTTCGTATTACCTTGACTGAAACCCTACTCGACTCTCGTTTTAAATTATCCCAAAAGCCTGATCAAACTGATGCTGCTATCGGCTCTGTTCAAGTTAACCAGATCTCGACCAAACCCGCGATCGTTGAAGTTATTATTAAAACTGATCATAAAAATTGGCAACTTGCTCCCCGTCAAGGCGGCTTCATTTTAACTCAGACAAAAACTCCCGCTAATTCGGTGGTTCAATCACCAATCCCTGAGCAGGAATTAACACAGTCTTCTCCTTCTATTAGTGAAACTGTTTTAACCACAGATTCTGCTATTAGTAAAGACACTTCTTCTTCTATTAGTGACACTCTCTTGGTTCCAGATTCTGCTATTAGTAAAGATACTTCTTCTTCTATTAGTGACACTCTCTTGGTTCCAGATTCTAATGAAAATATAACCCAATCGACACTCGATAACGATGCTACTTCTCCACTTGAAAGTACTGATGATCCTATTTCTAGTATTG
Organism: Snowella sp. SOY_38_metabat_116; assembly: GCA_031396835.1. Classification (GTDB taxonomy): domain Bacteria; phylum Cyanobacteriota; class Cyanobacteriia; order Cyanobacteriales; family Microcystaceae; genus Snowella. The sequence continues at coordinate 252 of JANNLO010000038.1, read as the reverse complement.
AAGAAACAGCACCCAAATTATCTTCTGAGATTGCTTTACCATTAACTCCTTTACAACTGCCACCGACTCAACTGATTAATCTAGAAACAGCCAATGTTTTACCTCAAGGTTCTATTTTGACTACCTACGGTGCTCATATTTTTCCGAAAGGTCAATTTGGTGGTGGGACAGGTTTACAAACGTATAATCTTTCTATTGAAGGAGGAGTAACCAATAATTTTCAATTAGGCTTAGCCTGGGTATTGTTTGACG
>JANNLO010000001.1:0-3952 GCA_031396835.1 Snowella sp. SOY_38_metabat_116 | reverse complement strand
TTCAAATGTAACCATTGCCGAAATTGAACAAAAGCTTAAAGATGTTAAAATCTTGATGAGTTCAGAACAAATATCTAGAACTTTAGAACACATTTTTGCCTTAGTCTAAATGTATATTTCTTGAGTGGGAAGGGAGTATGAGGAGAATTTTGATCGGGCTTTTGACAAATAGGATTAAGACAATAGCTCATACTCAACAGAAAATGAAAGTAGATATTAAGGATTATAGAGTAATTTCTATTAATTTCCAACTCATGCAAAACATTTTATTGCTTTTTCTAAATCTTAACTAATGTAATTCAAATTTCAAACCATTAATGGACAACAGTATTTATATTGTTTCAATTTCTATTATTTTAATTAACAAGATAATTTAAGTTTTCTCAAAAAATAATTAATTTTATTAATACTATTTACAACAAGGAATTGAGTATTTTCAGAAATAATAACAAACGTATTATTATAATAAAGATTTATGGGAAATTCGTTAGAAATTTTATCAAAGATTAAACCTGATTTTTCAAGTAAACTTTGGGAAATAGATTCTCAACAAGTTCATTTATGGTATCTTGATCTTAACCCGCCTGAAGTGATCTTAAAAAGTTTAATTTCTCTACTTGCAGAAGATGAAAAAACTAAAGCTGAGCGTTATAAATTTAAACAAAGTCAAATTTGTTATCAAGTTGTTCATAGCACTTTAAGAATAATTTTAGGCCGCTATTTAGACCTCGATCCAAAGCAAATCAATTTTATTTATAGCGATCGCGGAAAACCTTTTTTAGCCGATAATTGTAATCCTCTTAATTTACAATTTAATCTATCTCATTCTGAAAATATAGCTATTTTTGCAATTACTTGCGATCGCCGAATTGGGGTTGATATAGAAAGTCTGCGATCGCCAGATAATATCTTAAAATTAGCTCAACGTTTTTTTTGTCCTTCAGAATATACGCTCTTAAATCAAGCAATTCCAGAAGAACAAAATAAGCTATTTTTTCAGCTTTGGACAGCAAAAGAAGCTTATTTAAAAGCAACAGGAGAAGGCATTAGTGGTGGATTAAATCAAGTTGAAATCGCGCTTAATCCCCTACAAATTGTCAGTCTGATTGAAGAAACAGAACCTAAAAAATGGCATTTAGAATCTTTTTGTTTAAATTTAGATAAGTCTATTAAATATTGGGTAGCGATCGCCGTTGAAGGTCGAATAGAAAATATTCAAATTCAACCCTTGCTCTATTTTTAATTATTAGTCAATAAAACTTGGACAATTAATAAAAAGGCTAGTATTGCCATTTCTGCAATGATCATCAAGAGCTTTTTCGAGTATAATCCTTCTGTATCTGTCAGAAAATATGATAAATATCACAATGGCGAAATTAAAGAAAAAATCACAACATTTTGAAAATCAATATATTCAATCTATTATGTCGTTATTCAAATCCGCTAGTTGGTTTTCAGTTTTTATTTGGATTCTTCTCATTGCTCCCGCTCAAGCCTTAGAATTACGAGTTGCGATTAAAAAAGGCATGAGTGAAATTAAAATTGGTAGCTCCACTTCGGCAGTAATTAAAGATGGAGGAGGTCGTCAATTAGGAACTCTTTCAGAACTGATTCCCCTAGAAGCCAGAACAGGTGGACGGGGAGTTGCGTTAGGTCAATGGCAAGGCAATCAGTTAACTATTGAACCCAGTGGAAATGGCGTTGTTTGGATCGGCGATCGCTGGTATCGTGGCAAAACTCGTCTTATTCGTCAGGGTAGCGGGGTAACTGCCATTAACCAAGTAAATTTAGAAGACTATTTATATAGTGTGGTCGGTGGAGAAGCAATTCCAACTTGGCCCCAAGAAGCACTCAAAGCCCAAGCTGTCGCTGCTCGAACCTTTGCTATTTATAAAAGTACGGCTGAAAGTAATCGTTTTTATGATTTAGATACCACCACTGCCACTCAAGTTTATAAAGGAATGGAAAGCGAATACGTAAGTACCTTAGAGGCCGTAAATGCCACCAAAGGTCAGGTAATAACCTACAACGGAAAAATAATTCTGGCTGCTTTTCATGCGGCTTCTGGCGGACACACAGAAAATGTTGAAGATGTCTGGAGTTCTCCCTTACCCTATCTCCGAGGAGTCGTGGACTATGATCAAACTTCTCCTGTTTATCAGTGGACTAAGAATTTTAGTGCTGCTCAGTTAAGCAAATTAATTGGCGGAATTGGTTCTATCCGCGCGATGGTTCCCGAACAAACTACTCCCCAAGGCCGAGTTGTGACCATGAAAATTGTTGGTAGTTCTGGCAGCAAAAAATTAAGCGGGACTCAAATTAGAGCCTCTTTAAAGTTACGCAGTACCCTGTTTAAGGTTGCAAGCAATGGCGGCGCGTTTGCAGTAGATGGGCGGGGTTCGGGACACGGACTGGGTTTGAGTCAATGGGGAGCCTATTCTCTTTCCGAGCAAAACATTCCTTACAATCAAATTCTGGCCCATTATTATCAAAATGTTAATATTACCCAATTAGATGATTGAAAAGGCTTTAGCTTAAAAAGTTAACCGCTATTATTTTTTTAATTAATCATGAATCTAAAATTTAATGAGAAGTTTCAATGGTAAGATAGATCCTCAGCCAAAAACGCCGATGTAGCTCAGTGGTAGAGTAGTTGATTCGTAATCAATTGGTCGTGGGTTCAAATCCCATCATCGGCTTTTACACTTTTACATTAACAAATTATTTTTCCTTGCTAACACCTAACACATTGATGTTGCTTTAAAAAATCATTGTCGTTGAAATAGGAGATCAACAATTTCGAGTTGCCTAAGTTAAAAGTTATCAATTGTATATTTTTAAGCCGTCTCAATTTAAGATAACTTTATCTGTTACTTGACCTTTTGCATTAATATCATAAACAATGGGAATTCCTGTTCCTAGCTCGACTTTGACAATCTCTTCTTCTGATAAATTTTCTAGTTGCTTAATAATAGATCGAAGCGAGTTACCATGAGCCGCTATCAAAACATTGTCTCCTTCTATTAAATGTTTCAAAACGCGATCGCGAAAAAAAGGAACCGTCCGCTTGACTGTATCTTCTAAACTTTCTCCGCCTGGAGGAGCCACATTATAAGAACGTCGCCAGAGTTGTACTTGTTCTTTACCAAATTTTGCAGCAGTCTCCTCTTTGTTAAGTCCTTGTAGTTCTCCATAGTAACGTTCATCCAAAAGAGGCGTTACATAAATAGGAAGTTCTTGTTCGGGATCGCCATTGTACTTGTCCCAACCGTGCCAGTCTTCATCTTCAATATCGTGTTTAATAATCGGAATTCTGCCGTCGCAAATATCATCTACTTCAGTCAAAATAATTACGGCTGTTTCAATCGCTCGAAATAACATACTGGTAAAACAAATTCGCACTCGGTAATCTCTGAGTTTGCAGGAAGCGATAGTCGCCTCAGCCCGTCCTTGCTCACTTAAAGGAACATCAACCCAGCCCGTAAATTTATTTTCCGCGTTCCAAAGACTTTGCCCGTGACGGGTCAAGATTAATTTAGCCATTGTAAATAAGTTGCTCCTGCTTTGTTTGGATCAGTTGAATCTTGAGAAAGTTTATACTTCCTGCTCAAAGCTTAATATAGATTAGTAAAGAGGAAGTTAAGTTTGACTAAATTAGAAGCACAATTAAATATTAATTAATACTAAATCAACTTATTGATCATTAATTATTAGGTAATAACTGGATGTTTTCTGTTCATAAAAAGACAGTTTCTTTAATCACTCGCGATCGCATTCAACTCGATGCCGATCTTTATTTTCCCGATAGTTCTGAGTCGTTTCCCGTTTTATTAATGCGTCAACCATATGGGCGAAAAATTGCCACAACAGTCGTGTATTCCCAACCCACTTGGTACGCAACACAAGGCTATTTAGTTTTTATTAAAGATTTTAGAGGCAGAGGTACATAACA
>JANNLO010000310.1:0-32273 GCA_031396835.1 Snowella sp. SOY_38_metabat_116 | reverse complement strand
GGTTATTTCTCTGTCATCTTATTAGCTCAGCTTATGCTTCGTTTTGATAAAATATTTAAAAGTTATGTTTTACTCTCCTTAGATTCATAAATTAATCCCCTCTCCCTGTTTTTTGACTTTTTCAGCAAGCCCTAATTAATTACACAATTGAGAATAAATAGATCTTTTGGCGATCGCAGAGCAAATTGCAAATCAATCTAAATTTTGACTGTCTCAATACTATTCACAAATTCTTCACAAGTATTTTCTATATTTACTAAGTAATCATAACTGCATTAAACCAAGCCGTTTTTAAAATAACTGAAAAAATAAAAGTTAAACTCATTTTTAAAATAGGATCATAATAAATTCTCAAAATAGATAATTTTTTGATTTCATCTAGTCTTCTAAATTTGTTTAATTACTGTTTATCAACTTATTGAGTCCTTTAAAATACACTTTAAAAATTTTTATTTATTATGTATCTCAACAATTATACAACTGATGATTATACGCCTGGTGCTTCTATTATTAAACAATTTTTTTGGTTTTTTCTGGGAGATTTTCTGTTTCGGACTCGTTTATTACCAATAGCGTCTTTCAAGGTTTTTTTATTACGAATCTTTGGGGCAAAAATCGGTAAAGGAGTTAATATTAAACCAGATGTTAAAGTTAAATTTCCTTGGCGATTAAAGGTTGGAAATTATGTTTGGATTGGAGAAAATGTCTGGATTGATAATATCGCTTCTGTAATTATTGGAAACAATGTTTGTATTTCTCAAGATGTGTATCTTTGCACAGGAAATCATGATTGGCGAGATCCAAATTTTAAATTGTTAACAGGAGAAATTCATCTAGAAGACGGTAGTTGGATTGCTGCTCGTGCTGTCATTGGGCCAGGGGTTAAAGTTGGACGAGGCGCAATTTTAGGACTCGGATCAGTGGCATCTCGCTCCTTAGAAGCCATGACAATCTATGCAGGAAATCCTGCCCAACCCTTTAAACAGCGCGACTTGACTTCTTATTCGCATTTAGTGTCAACTTCTGCGATAAAAGAAAACAATCTTTTTGCAGATAATTGCGAGCAAAAATGATATTCTTATCGAAATTTATGAATTAATTGCGGGAGGCAAACTTTTTTTGATGAAGCATCGCCGTTAATAAATATCCCAGTAACCTAAAATAAAAACAGCAATTTTGAATTAACTATTAACTTGAAGATCTAAATTCTATGGCAAACAAAAGAAGTCGAAGAAAACAAACGTTGAAAGTTCAATGTCCCTATTGCGAAAAACGTTTATGGCGAATGGATGGGGACAAACACTATATTTTTTATTCTGACAAAGTGGAAATTCAACGAGAAATGAACCTAAGTCCTAAAAAAGCAAGTCTAGTGGCGGGAGAAATCGGCAATACGGTAGTTGATCGCAAGACTTGGTTAGAAGAGTTTTATTGTAGTGAACACGGAAAAATGTGGATGCGATTAAAAAAAATAGATGATCAGACGATGGAAACGAAACTAGCTTCTCAGCATGATTGGAAACGAAGCACGAAAACGCCTAACCCAGAACAGCCGAATCCATCTGTTAGTGAATTTACACTTCGTATGAGCAAACGCACCGATGGACAAGCTTTTAAACGATTTTATGAATAATCTAAATGCAAGACTGGGGCAACAGAAAAGTTATGTTAACGAGCTTTTGAAATTAGAATAGATTTAGTTTTGTAATTTAAGCTTGACTTTGAGTCGAGTTAATCAATTAAAGTATAAATTAAGCGTTTAATTTTAGGAGAACTTTAACTAATGAAAAAACGAATTAATTATTATCAAGACTTGGTAGCGGATTACTCCAAGCCCAGTCTAGTATCTGAGGAAATGAAAGCTGAACTTATTAATAAAGCATGGGATTTCATTGCCTTAAAAGAATCTACTCTCCCACAGATTGATTCTAGCTATCAATCAGAACAAATTGAACAAGAAAATAAAGAATGGTGGCCAACTCACTGCGAAGCACTAAGACAAGGAAGAGGTGATATTTTAACAGGAGAATACCGAGAAGATCTGGTATATTTTTGTCAAGATGGGCCTTATTATGGCTTAGGAGAACAAAAAGAACGAGAAAAGCATTGGTGGGCTTTAATTGCACAACCAAATGTGTCAATGACCTGGCCAATTGTTCAGTTTTGGAGTGAATTTGTTCATTTTGAATGGCAATGTTTAGATGACGAAACTAACGAAACTTTGGCAAAAGGAAGTGTTTGTTGGGTGAGAAGAGGTCACAGAGGAGCTTGCTATTTTAAGAGTGAGCAGTTAACATTTTACCGAGATGTTTTCGCGCCTGATGAATTAATTAAACTGATTTCTGCTAGTTAGAAATTATGATCATCGAAGTAACAAATAGTTAATTGTGTGGACTAATCAAGGAAAGACTCAGTATTTAATACAATATTTCTAGTCTTTCTTTCCACACTCTATCTGTTAGTAAAATTAAAATTTGTTAATGTTTCTTAAATTATTTAAAAGGGTTAAAAACAGATGGCTAGCAAAGGCAAAATTGGTGTCATTATTGAAGAACATTTTGATGCGACTGAATTTCGTCGTTTCAATGAATACTTTCCCGAAAAAGGTTATGAAGTTGAATACATTTCCCATCTTTGGGGTAACAACGAATTAACATTTGGCTCAAATCCTGAAGATGGTGAGATTGAATTTCATGTGACTGTTACAACTGAGATTAGTAATGTAAATCCTGCCGATTATAAAGGAATTATTTGCATTGGAGCCTATGCAATGGATCGGCTAAGATATCAAGTTAATGTTAAGAAAGGTCAAAAAAATCAAGCTCCAGCAGTTGAATTTTTACGGAAATCAGTAGCTACTGAAAATTTAAAACTGGGAACAATTTGTCATAGTCTTTGGCTGTTTTGTGCTGATCCTTACCTGATTAAATCGCGTAAAGTTACCTGCGCTCATAATATTATCTGCGACGTAGAAAATGCGGGTGCTGAAGTTATTTATGAAGGAGATGTAACTGCTGATCTGGTGATTGATGGTAATCTTATCACAGGAAAACATCCTGGGGTTGTAGAACAATTTATGGACGCATTTATCCAAGAAATCGAAAAATAAGTGCCTTGAATTTTCTTAGTCAATGCAAACTTAATTATCCGATAAGAGAATAAAATTTAACTCTTTTCTGTTTGATAAAAACTGTTAAGCTTGTAACTTGTTTAAGTGTTTTTTTGCTAATCTCAATAATTCCTGAAAATGTAAAATATTTTTCTAAAAAGTTAGCAGTTAATCTTGCTGATTTTAGTGTATTCTCTTGATAAGAAAACATCTTTTAGTATTATTAGCAGTAACTATTGTAAGATAGAAAAAATTCATTTTAATCATTTAAAAAAGAGGATCAATTATTTTATGACATACAAAAATGCTGTTCTTGATGACTATGAACTTCAAGAAGCTTTAAAGAAAATCAACCCAAAGTTTGGCGACTTTGTAACTCGTGTGGCGGGAGAAGCGTGGGGACTTCCTTTAATTGATCAAAAAACCAAAGCATTGATCACGATCGCGGTGGATGTGGTCAATCAAGATCATGTCTGTGTGGGAAATCCCTTTGCTGCCCATATTAATATGGCTCTCAAACAAGGAGCTACTCGTGAAGAAATTGAAGAATTACTAATATTTCTTTGCGTTTATGCGGGCTTTAATAAAGTTGCTGGTTGTTTGGGTGTTATGAATGAAATTTTTGAAAATATGGAATTAAGTTGATCACTAATCCGCAATCTAATTATTAAGAAAAAGTTGGGCTTAAAAAATTAGTAAAAATTAGTTAATTCACCTTTCCAAAAAGTAGCTCAAGAATATCAGTTTGCAATTGGTTGACGGCTCCAATATTAGTAATTAATTCAGCGACAGTAGAGCCTCTTTGTCCCGCCAGCGTAAGTTCGCCATTATAAACAAAATCATAGGCAGTTCGTTCATAAAAAGGACTAATATGCTTAATGTGTTTTGCTTGATCTTTGACTGCTATTTGATATTCAGTCGATGCGAAGAAATACTCTAAATCTAAACGGGTGGCAAAAGCAATTTCAAAAGCAGCTTGATATTGTTTTTCTGGGGATTCGTAGTGAGAAACACCTGCTGCATCGGGTCGAGAATTGTCAACTTCATCAAATAAATGTAAACGAAATTTAAGAAGATGGGAGTTTTTAATAATGTTAGGAGTAAATATTTCTTTTAAGTAGTGACGGAACTCTTCTACTGTTACGCCGTCCGCTTTTCTGACGAGAACATGAAATTTTTCGACTCCTACTTTTCCGTTGGGTGCGCCGTTAAAAATTCCATCTATATAAGTGACAGAATTTCCTGAACTGGTGTTATAACCGATCGCTTTACTGAAAAGATTATGTTCATCATCCATCAAAATCGCGGCGGCTTGGAACCAGGTTTGGCGATCTTCAGGAGATTTAAAACTTAATTCGGCAATTCCATCAAATTGTTCTTTTTCTTCAACGTGTTGATTCACGCCTTCAATCTCAGGAAAAATTCCTCCTTCTGCATGAGCGACATGAAATTGCCAATATTGGTGTTGACCTGGTAATCGCGCACAAACGGGCCCGTGAACATTGCGCCAATAATCATCAAAGAGTTCTAAACTAATTCCTTTTCTTTTCCACAGAGGAACATAGAAAACCACTTTTCCTAGTTGGTCGCGTTCTGCGTAATTGATGTTTTTCATGATTTATTTCCGTTGTTCTTTAAGGATTTTTGAATAATAGGAACTAAAGCTTTGCATTCTTTAGCAATTTTGATATGTTCTGGTTTTTCTTCTTGATATTTGAAGATAACATTTACCATGCGAGAATCCAGACAGGGTTGAATTCCATAAACATTGCCAGGATAAGAGGAGGTGCGGAGGGTTAATTCATCCAAAGAAATATCATATTCTTGGCGATCGCCGTCATAAACGACACTATAAGACTTGGGGTAATAACCACTGACGGGGTAGGCTTGGGGTTGGGGAATATCTGCATGAAAATTTGGCTTAGTTTTAAAATAGTCCAAAGTCAGCATCGGTTCCCAGAATAAAATATTGCCGTCGTGAACACCAAAGAGAAAAATATTATCGAATTTTCCTGGCTGAAGTTGGTCGGAGGTCATATCGGCGTAATGCGTTCCCATGCGAGGTTCAGAGGTATTTGGGGCGCGTTCGTATTTGGCGGGTAGAAATTCCTTGGGCGGCTCGACATTAAGAATTTTAAGATCTAGCAAATCTTCATTTTTAATACTATGGCGATATTCGGGGGTTGCCATATAAAAATGAACATCAAAATGAGGGCGAAAAAAAACATCAGGTAGCGGCCCATGACCTTCGGGATTCCAATTGAAACCCATGTGAGAATAGGCGGTTTTTTCAGCTTCTTTGGGAAACATTAGTTCAGACTCAAAAGTATGATACGGACTACCATCAATCAGTTTGAGTTTTAAAGAATCTTGGGGAGCAGATTGATTATCTTCTGGCAAACCTTCAAGTCCTGCTGCGCTTAATGTCACTCCCAAACTAACAGGAATTCCCGTTTTTTTATCAACTTTGAGCCATGTCCAAACATTCCCTTTCCCAATCGGTTTGCGATCGCCGAATAAGGTTTTTGTTGTAACTATTTCAGCCAAAGCGGGGTTGGGATGGAAGTTTAAAATAATTCCTAGACAGAGTAAAATCACGAGTCCAATTGTTAACAAGTTGCTTTTTTTCATATTTTTTAAACATATTTGAGATCAAAGATTAAGGTGAAAAAACAGGTGAAATATCCATATAGATACGAATTGATTTAAACTTATCGCCTTCTAATTCAACCACATCTAAACAGGGAATAGTAACAACTTTGTCGTCATTGCGAGTATAGGTAATTTCTATTTCAACAAAAACAGTATTTCCTAATTCCCAAATTTGCTTAATATCGTGAACAATACTTTTAATCGCCTGCCGAAATCGTATTGCTGATTCTCGAATGCGATCGCGTCCAAGCAGGGGTTCACTATTCCCAACTTGATAAAAAGCATCATCTGTAAAATAAGAAGCAAACTCATCAACAGAGCGAGTTTCTGTTAAAAAACGTCTGACAATGCTGGCTTTTTCTGCCGAATCATTATTGGACATAAACTTTTCCTCTGATAAATTAATTAAACTAATTTAAATTTTAAGGTAATGTTTAGTATTAGGGAGAAAGATTCAGTAATAAACTGTCAATATTCCTCCCATTTTTTTAAGAAAAAGCAGGAGAAGGATCTAAATAAGCCTTGAGTTCCCGCACTTTATTCCCAGAAAAATGAATCACATCAACACAAGGAATGACTGCAACTTTTCCATCTTTACGATCATAGGTAATATCCATTTCGACCACCACCGTATCGCCTATTTCCCAGATATTTTTAACATCATGGGTGACAGAATTAAACATATCAATCAATGGTAATGCGAGCCCACGAATCCCATCGTGACCAATAACGGGATCGAAATTACCCACTTTATAGACAGAATCTTCGGTGAAGAAAGTAACATATTCTTCCACATTATTAGCTTCAACTGCCGCGTAGGCAAGTTTTACTGAATCAATTTTTGTTGATGACATAGTGATTTTGGATCTTGTTGAGGTTGATGTTAAATATTTTACCAAAAAGGAATCTTTTAACAATTTTTAATAAGTATTAAAACTTCCTTAATTGGAACTTTAAATATTAGGAAATAATGCCTGTAGGACAAAAAGATTAATAGTGATTTTACGGTGCAAATAAGGGAGAAGCATCCATAAATACCAACATGGCTTTAACTTTTTCACCTTCAAAACGAAAGACATCTACGCATGGTAAAGAAATCGTTTTACCATTAACTAAAGAATAGTTGATGACTAATTCACTAATAACTGCATCATCCTTTTCATAGACATCTTTAATATCAAAAGCAATTCCCGTAATTTGATCCATGTGACTGGCTTTAATCGTTGCCGCGATCGCCTCTTTTCCAACAGCAGCAGGATAATTACCAAAACGATAAATAGCATCTTCGGTTAAATAGCCCAAGAAACCATCCACATCAAAAGTTTCAAATAACTTTAATAAATGCTTGACAGTATTTGTATTTGACATAAGACCTCTTAAAAGTTTTGAAAAAATGAAAACACGTGTTTAAAAATAAAAGACAATTACAAATTTAAGGAGCAAACAAAGGATTAATATCCATAAAGATTTTGAGTTCCTTTACTTTGTCCCCTTCAAATTTAATAATGTCGCAACAGGGCAGAGTATGAACTTTACCATTGTGTCCAATGTAGGTGACTTCCATTTGACAAATCACCGTGCCGTCTTCGGTTTCCCAAATATTCTTGATACTATGATGTAGTCCTTCACAAGCATCAATAAAACCTTGAGAAGCATCAGCAATTTCCTGGGGACTATGGGCAGGAGGAAAATTACCGAATTGGTAATAACAATCATCGGTATAAAATTTAATGAAGTTATTAACATTCAGAGCTTCCCCCGCGAGAAACATCTTTTTAATGATGTCAATTTTTTCTCCCGAAAACTTCGGCCATTTTTTAGTATGTGGCCATTCCCATTGAATTTGTTCAGTCATAAATTTACTTTCCTGAGTTAAGAAAATCCTGCATGGTTAAACTATTCCAGACATATTCAGCGCCGTTAGCCTCGTTGTATTCCCGTTGGGCGCGTTGGAAATTTTCCTTCGCAGTACGAGTTACCTGATTAAATTCTAACTGTTCTCCATTGGGGCCTTTGCAATAAAACAGCGACCAGCCATGAAAACCACCAAATTCGGCATCAGAATAACCCTCTACAAAATATTCAGGATGTTCAGGATCATTCCAGAATAAATTGGCGGCATAGCGAGCGGCAACCTGACGACGTTCAGCTTCGGATTTAACCGTAATCACACGATTACAAGCAACCTGAATTCCCCGCTTTTCCGATTCTGCTTCCAATAGTAGAGCAAACTCATTCAAGGGAACATCATCTTTTACATGAAAGGAAATATGGGCCGCATTGACGAATCCCACCCCTCCAGGTAGCTTTTCAACGATATTCGGAGCATTAATGTCCAATTTAGCTTCCCGAAAATGGATGAGTTCCAAAACCGTGTTGCCAAAGGAAACAAATCGCACATCCAGGGCATCCTTACTTCCGTCTTTGAGGTCGGGAATACCGAGTCTTCGGGGGTTAATTCCCTGGGTATAGGCTTCAATTTCTTCTTTTTGAAAAAGCGTATTGTGAAGCACTTCCCCCACAAAGCCATCCCCCGCGATCGCCAATTTACCGCCTAATAAATCAATATAAAACTCTAAAGATTTGGCCATATCATCAACGGTGATACCAAAATGTTGTATCCCTTGTAGATAATGACCTAATCCCTTTTGATTTTCCGAATTTTCGCTCATGCAGAAAAAATCTCCTTGTAAGATTTGTCAAATTATATCAAATTACCTGAACAGGGAAACACTTGTGTAAACAGAAAGATAGGTGAGAGAAAAACTATAAATACAGAGTTTTTTCTACATAGGAATTGAAAATCAGTGTGATGGCGTATTCATCAGCCGATTTAGCAATCCCTAAAAAATCAATAAACGTAAATAAGGAGATTAGGAGCGGCAGAGGGAGAATTGTCAGGAATACCGACCCCAACCCCCATATCTGACATCCAGAAATCACCAAAACGAGTACCCGCCCCGTCTCGGTCAAAGAACAGACGACCCGCCGACGGACTGTAGTAAAACAATGGTTGTAGATCGTCATTCGACGGCCCATCAGAGTTGGGTACGGTCGCCGCCCCCACATGAAGTTGACCATTTTTCGTGGACGCAGGACCCGTTCCATCTCCTGTAATAAATGTGCCAGGTTTGAGATACCCAATCTCTTGACCTGTCAAAGGATCAATCGCCTTACCATCTGCCCCTGGTTCAATCCCTCGGTTAAATGCCTTGGAATTTATCAGAATAATATCAGGGCCAGTCTTCGTGGTGAAGGGATCAGTTAAATCAATGCCGTAGGCTTCTTCTTGACGAATATAACCCAAACGAGCATCTGCATAGGCATTACTAATCCCATCCTCCGCCACAATATCGCGATCGCGGAAATCCAGAATCGAATCAAAGATAATGAAATCCGTTCCTTCCCGACCAACGATAATATCCTGACCAGCAGCAGCCCAGATAATATCATTCCCATAGCCGCCCACAATGATGTCATTGCCTGGCCCACCAATCAGGAAATCATTGCCTGGCCCACCCACAATCAGATCATCATTAATAGTAGATGAATCAAAGGTACGAGTAAATTTACTCAAATCTACTGTTCCATCTGAGTTAAAAGCAAAGTTAAAAGCCTTTTGAGGAAGAAGAGACTCTGGAATAATACCAATCACTTTTTGGGCTTCCAATTGCGCTCTCAAGGCTGGATCAATGACTGCATCCGTCCCTGGAATTTTTAAACCCTGAATAGCATCTAAGGCTCCTGTATTATTGACGACACCCGCTCCAATTCGTTTTAGTAAATCCGCAATTTGAGCATCCGTTACATAGTCTCCTTTCACCAGATTATTTTCTGCTGGTACTCCAGGGAAGCCAAAACCAGGATCTCCAAAGACGCTATTTCCTGGAACGCCCCCTGTCCGTAAGGGGAAGGTCGCCGCCTTAGAACCAATCACATAGTCATATGTGCCAAATGCTTTGGTTAGATTTTCAGTGGTATCTGTAAAGACCATGCCATTTAATTCAATTCTTCCCTGGGTCATTAAGCTCGCCGCCGAGATTCCTTGAACTTTAATGGTTTGGATAGTTAGGGGGACATATCCTCCTGTTCCTGATGCTCCTCCTAATGGATCTATATTTGCACGATTTTGCAGGGTGATGATCGTATTTCCCTGACCGTCATCCTTAACATTTATTCCCACTCCATTGTCTAGATTTCTCAGCAGGATTTGATCGCCTGTTCCTGCGATCGCCTGAAAATCTACTATTACATCATTTCCGCCATAAGCTCCTTGAGTTACATCGGTATTATTAGCTTTGGTCGCATAGTCTTTTTGGAAGATAAATTGGTCAAATCCTTCTCCTCCTCCGAGTATGTCTGAACCAACTCCCGCGACTAACACATCTAGTCCTTTTCCTCCGTTTAGGGTACTTCCTCCTCCTCCAGAAAAGAGAACGTCTTCTCCTTCTAATCCAAATAGGGTATTTATTCCTGCAAGGCTCCCATACAGGGTATCGTCTAACTGACTACCCATTAATTGCTCTTCACCTATGGCAATTTGCGTTGTTTGTGGTAGTGGTATTGCTGGTGCTGGCCCTCCTGCCACAATGGAGTCATTAAAATCTAGGTCTCCTCCTCCTAATAGGTCTTCAAATCCAAAAGTGTTTATTCCTATTTGACGAACGTGTTCTATTCCGTCTGGATTGGCGGCTGTGAATGCGAAGTAGGTGATCGGTAACGTTTCGTTTCTTTCGTTGGTCGGATTGAGCAACAGGAATTCTTCTACTGTTCCATTGGCGACTAGGTATGGGGCTAACAATACACCTCCATCTATCTCCATTGAGTCTGTTCCTTCTTGCTTTAAGTTAATGATTCTTCGAGCAAGGGCGGCTTTGGCATATCCTACTTGACCTGGTGTTATTAATCCTCCTGTTATTATGTCCAGTACACTTCCTGTTGTGTTTTCTATTTGGTAGAATCCTCCTTCGTTGCTATAGAATGCTTCTCGACTTATTGCGAACTCACTCGTTACTTTTTCACTGCGATCGCGTAAATCAATTGTCGATGCTGGTACTCCATCTGCCACGAGCGATTCACTAGCTTGGGGATCTGCCAATCGTAGCGTTAAATTATCTAAAGAAATAGTGTATTCCTTAAAGTCATGATTATAACCAATCGTGTATTCCAGAGGATAATAGCCCTGCTCCAGAAATCGACTCGGTTGCTTAATCGTAAATGTTTGCTTTTCGGACTTTCCTTCATCCGATAGGGTCTCCATAAATTCACGAGTAATCATTGGTTCCCAAAAATTGACCTTATCCGCATAGGTTCCAAAAATAAAGGTTTGTCCAAAACTTCCACCATTAAACTCAGGAGTATCTTTATCTACCCAATGAACCCCCTGTAAAGCATCTCCTGTTGCCAAAGTATCTGAACCAATAGGAAAGGTAGGTGGAAAATAATCTGAGTTGAGATAACCAGAAGGAGGAAGATTAAATAAATTATTATTGTCCTCTGGCAATCCCGTAATTTTTTCTCGCTCTTCCAGAGAAGTCAGAAAAAAATGAACGTCAAAATGCGGTTTGTCATAGATATTTAGCGGGGCGTGTCCTTCCGAATTTGCATAAAATCCCATGTGATTGTAGGGCGTTTTTTCTAGCACTTTGTCAGGAAAAGCAACATCAAAAACACGCGCCGCATGAAACGTATCTGGCATTGACAAATGAGGAACTTCTCGAGGAAACAATCCATCACTGGGATCAGTATCTTCTACTGTAAAAGCTTGAGTTAGTGCTTCTGCGGTAAACGTCACCCCAATAGAAGTGGGATTATCTTGTCCATCAAAAGATCCCCAGGTATATATCCAACCATCTCCAATCGCTCTAGGAACAGTAGAAATAACATTACCTTGCTTATATTCATCACCTTCACGGATAGCAGGTTGAGAAGGGGTATTGCCTGGTAGATACTGACCAATTTTCGGGATATAAGTGTCCATAATAGTTGCTGTTAATACAGTAGTGTTAGCAGTGCCAAGATTAGCAATAGAATAGGGCTGACCCGCAGACACATAAACGAATGTATCTGGAGTCGCAATCTTAATCTCATCACCAATCTTAACAGACAAGCTTCCTTGGGTAACGTAGAAGGTTTGACGTTCTTTACTAACAATAGAGGTAGGAAAGTCCGTTTGTGGAGCTAGACCAAATTGTCGATAGGAAAGGCTGTCATTTGTTTCGTTATAACTAACGAGAGAAGTATATTCAATCCCAAACTCTCCAATCGCTTTTGGACGGTCTGCTAGGGCAAAAACACTGATACCTGGGGCATTTTTCAATGCTGGTGTAATAAGAGAAGCATCAGGAACAACCACAATAGTATTGAGTGCATCTGGTGATAACTGAGATGCTCCAGGAAAATAGAGTGAACCTCCATAAGTACCAACAACATCAGTGACATCTTCTATGTTGACCTGACTTTGTAATTCATCTAAGTTCGCTTGGGGCGGTGGGACATCCACACGAACTCCATCGACATATTGATCGACTGGGACTCCAGCCATTTCATAAAAAGAGACCCCAGGTATAACCATTACACTCAACCGAGCTGGTTCAGCAGTTGCTGTAAAACCCATAGGCTTACCTTGGGGGTAATAAACAAACGTTCCCGCAGGTGCTGTTAAATCAAGTCCCTCTTCAAACTTAAAGGTGACTTGTCCATCCAGAATATATTTTGCTTCCGCTTCTAATGCGTGAATGTGCTGAGGAACAAAGTCGCGGGGAGGGACATAAAAATCCATATACATAAAAGCTCCCCCAGTATCCTCCGTATCGGCAATTACGGTATAAATATCGCCTCCAACGTAATACGCCCGATTATCTGGATAGTAATCATCTCCTTCTTTAGAAACAAACAAAAATGATTTACCATCTGCACTTGCAATGTTAGTAGGTGCTTCGTCGTGATTATGTTCGTCGTGATTATCAGGCATTTGTTTAAATCTCCTTTTATGAGTGTTATGAGCAAATAATTTTAAAAATATAATTTTATCCACACTTGATTATTAAAATTTTCGATGAAAGCAAGCCTTGCTTCTTGATTGTGATCTTAGTTTGGCATTCTTATTAATCTATGAAATTAACATTTTCCTCGTGTGAAGTCAGCGATTGATGTTAGATAAAATCAAGAATCTTGACACTAGGAGTAAACCTTAACTTGTCTCTTAAATTGTTAAAGCTTACTATTAACTATTGTTAACGAAGCACTCTACCACCACATTACCAAACCCTATCATCTGCAAAGTTGACATGGGTTGTTTATTAACAAATTTTAACAAAAATGATAATGGCTACTAGAGTTTCTGATTCTTTTCAGAAAATAAAAGGATTGCTTTGAATAAGGTGTCGCCCTTACTTTTCTTAATAAATTTTTTCTAAATAGTGAAGTTTACAGAATTTCGTAAATTACTACTCTATCAACAATATGTTTGTCAACAAAATCAACCAAAAACTTAGACAAAACTAACTTCAGCTAGGGTTTTTAGGATTCAACACCTGGCAAAATCTCTAAAGCTAGAGTTATCATTGAATGTGTCTGGGTTGACATTCTCATAGAAGTTAGTTTAGATTTGAGAAAAAAGATAAATCCCTCATTTTCCTGCTTTATTTTATTAAGCTTTGTTAATGAATATTTATAAAATATTAAAAAATTTAATCTCATCAAATTATCAAGATCTAGTGAATTAAATAAATTAAGATTCGTTCATTTCGCCATCTTAATCAATTGAAGTTTCGCCATTAAACGAGTATTGTTGTAGTCTTGACTTATACCGAAAAAATGCTTATCGTTCACTCAGCTTGTGTGATTAATCTACTAAATTACTAAAAAAATAATGGCTAGTCAGATTCCTTTTGCTTTTTCCGATCTTATTACTGGATATGTCACTCACTTTAACCGCAGTGATAAAAGTTTTGGCATTAAGACCTCTCACGGACACGAATATACGGTTTATCTCAGTCCGACTACCTATGGTCGCATTAGCCAAAATTTAGAAGAAAGCTACCTTGATGCAACGGGACAGTTAAATGAACTCTTAACTCCTGGTCAACACGTTTTTGCCTATGGTGTTTTTCATCCCAAAGGAGAGGATTATAAGTTTGAAGTTAAATCCCTGGTTTTCCCTGGAGATTCTCCCAATAAATACCGCCACGAAGAACCAGATTGGTGGGTGAAACAAGTTCGTTCTATCGCAGATAAGTATCTGAAATGGCAATTTGGTTATCCTGAAAAGCCCATTGACTACCATGAATATCGCACGATGTTAAAGTTAACGGGAGAAAAGCAAAAGGACGATTATTTGCAAGAAACAGACACGGTTTCTCGTTTGGTATATGGCTTTGCTTCTACTTATTTGTTAACAGGAGAAGATCGTTTTCTAGAAGCAGCTGAAAAAGGAACAGAATATCTCCGCGATCACATGAGGTTCTATGATCCAGATGAAGATTTAATCTATTGGTATCACGGAGTTAAAGTCACAGGAAATCGGGAACAAAAGCTGTTGACCTCTGAATTTGGCGATGATTACGATTGTATTCCCGCCTATGAGCAAATTTATGCCCTAGCTGGCCCCACTCAAACCTATCGAATTACTGGTGATCCCCGTATTTTGAAAGATGCTGAGATGACCATTGATTTATTTAATAAGTTTTATCTTGACAAAGAAAACGGCGGTTATTTTTCCCATATTGATCCTCTAACTTTAGATCCCCGTGCTGAATCCTTGGGTCGTAATCAGGGGCGCAAAAACTGGAACTCGGTAGGAGATCATGCTCCCGCTTATTTAATCAATCTCTATTTGGGAACGGGGCGCAAAGAATATGCCGAAATGTTGGAATATACTTTTGATACCATTGAGGGTTATTTCCAAGATTATGATAACAGTCCCTTTGTTCAGGAAAAATTCTTTGAAGACTGGAGTAAAGATCAATCCTGGGGATGGCAACAAAATCGTGCAGTTGTGGGACATAATTTAAAAATTGCTTGGAATTTGATGCGGATGCAAAGCCTCAAGCCCAAAAATAATTATGTCGCTCTAGCTGAAAAGATAGCTGAACTAATGCCAGATGCGGGGAGCGATCGCCAACGAGGAGGTTGGTATGATGTAGTTGAACGGACGAAGAAAGAAGGAGAAGACTTTTTCAGTTTCGTTTGGCATGACCGTAAAGCTTGGTGGCAACAGGAACAAGCCGTTCTTGCTTATTTAATTCTTTATGGAATGCTGAATAAAGAGGAATATCTCAAACACGCCCGTGAAGTCTCGGCTTTTTATAATGCTTTTTTCTTAGATCATGATGACGGTGCAATTTATTTCAACGTTTTAGCCAATGGAATCCCCTATCTCATGGGAACGGAGCGTTATAAAGGCTCTCACTCCATGTCAGGCTATCATTCCACCGAATTATGTTATTTATCTGCTGTTTACACCAATCTTTTGATTACCAAGCAGCCACTAGATCTCTACTTTAAACCCTATCCCAACGCATTCCCTGACGGAATTTTGCGAGTCTCTCCTGATATTCTGCCACCTGGTAGTATTAAAATTGGTTTTGTTGAAATTGATGGTCAACCCTACACAGATTTTGATGCTGAGGGTTTAACAGTCAAGCTTCCTGAAACCAAAGAACGAGTCAAAATCAAGGTTCAGATCATTCCAACTACTTAAGTTAGAAGAGGGATGAATATTAAGCGTTGCATCATGACACAATTTGAGTCGAAACAAACTACAAATGTTTGAATAAGTAGATGTTTTGTCGGGGTGCAACGTTCATTCTCATAAAATCAAAAAAGCTAAAAAGGACAAGGCGGAATGGATATTCAGATAAAATCAGTGGGCGAAATTCAAGTCGTGGAATTGGTCGGTAATATTGATTCAAATACTGCCGCCGATGTAACCAAGATAGTTTCTGAATTGGTCAAAACCAATAGTCGCCTGTTATTAGATATGACTCACGTTCCCTATATGTCTAGTGCGGGTTTACGGACATTACTTTCCCTTTATCGGCAAACAATAGCCAAAGAAGGAAAACTGGTTTTAGTCGGATTAAGTGAAGAATTAGTTGATACGATGTCAGTCACGGGATTTTTAGACTTTTTTATCACAAAAACAAATCAGGAAGAGGGCTTAGCGGCTTTAATATAAAATCACTATGGAACGCATTGATATTCATCCAACCCATAATTATGGGGATTTCAAATTACGTTTAGGAAGACCCCAACCTTTTGGCGCGACTATTGTTCCTGGCGGGATTAATTTTTCGATTTTTTCGAGTCATGCAACTTCTTGTTCCCTCGTCTTATTTAAAAAACACGCTAAAGAGCCTTTCGCAGAAATTCCTTTTCCTGAAGAGTTTACTATTGGAAATGTCTATTGCATGGTCGTATTTGATCTAGATTATGAGGATCTCGAATACGGTTATCGCATGGCGGGGCCCAATAATTTTCAGGAAGGCCAATGGTTTGACACCAGCAAAATTTTGTTAGATCCCTATGCCAAAATTATTGGAGGACGGGATGTTTGGGGAATTACGCCTGATTGGGAAAATAATTATCAGCATCGGGGACGCATTGCCTTTGATGATTTTGATTGGGAAAGCGATCGCGCCTTAGAAATTCCGCCCGAAGATCAAATTATTTATGAAATGCACGTTCGTAGTTTTACTCGCCACGAATCTTCTGGTATAAAAGAAAGTCATCGAGGAACCTTTGCAGGCATTCGCGATAAAATTTCCTACCTCAAAGAATTGGGAGTTAATGCGATCGAATTAATGCCCGTTTATGAATTTGATGAGTTTGAAAATTCTCGTCCTAATCCGCAAACAGCAGAAACCCTTTACAACTATTGGGGTTATAGCACTGTTGGATTTTTTTCACCTAAAGCGGGTTATGCGGCCACAGGAAAATTTGGAATGCAGGTCGATGAGTTAAAAACTTTGGTAAAGGAACTTCATAAAAATGGTATTGAAGTGATCCTAGATGTGGTTTTTAATCATACGGCAGAAGGAAACGAGCGCGGCCCGACGATTTCTTTCCGAGGCATTGATAATAAAACCTATTACATGATGACTCCAGAAGGTTATTATTTTAATTTTAGTGGTTGCGGAAATACACTCAATTGCAATAATCCGATTGTTCGTAATATTGTGCTGGATTGTTTACGTTATTGGGCGGCTGAATACCATATTGATGGATTTCGCTTTGATTTAGCTTCTATTCTCGGACGAGATCCTTTGGGTTATCCGTTGGCAAATCCGCCTTTGTTGGAATCTTTAGCTTTTGACCCAATTTTGGCAAAATGTAAACTAATCGCCGAAGCTTGGGATGCGGGGGGCTTGTATCAAGTGGGTTCTTTTCCTGCCTATGGACGCTGGGCCGAGTGGAATGGCAAATATCGAGATGGTATTCGTAAATTCCTCAAAGGCGACGGTACGGTGGGAGATATGGCCCAACGTTTGCAAGGTTCACCCGATCTCTATGCTTGGGCGGGTCGCGCTCCTGCAACTTCAATAAATTTTATTACGGCTCATGATGGTTTCACTTTGATGGATTTGGTTTCCTATAACGAGAAACACAATGAAGCGAATGGGGAAAATAATCAAGATGGTGGTAATGATAATGATAGTTGGAACTGCGGTTGGGAAGGCCAAACGGATGATCCAGGGATTAATGCCCTGCGCCGTCGTCAAATTAAAAACGCGATCGCGATGTTGATGGTGAGTCAAGGCGTACCGATGCTGTTGATGGGGGATGAAGTCGGCCGTACTCAGTATGGAAATAATAATACCTATTGCCACGATAATGATTTAAACTGGCTAGATTGGGATTTATTAAACAAAAATGCGGATTTGTTGAGTTTTACCCAACATTGTATTGCTTTTCGTCGCGCCCATCCCGTATTACGCAATCCTTGGCATTTTCAAAACCGAGATTATGTCGGTAGCGGCTATGCAGATATTACTTGGCACGGAACGAAAGCTTGGAATGCAGATTGGTCATCCTCAAATCGCGCGATCGCCTTTATGCTCTGTGGGAAACACGCGAAGGGCGGTACAGTAGAGGATAATTACATCTATG
Organism: Snowella sp. SOY_38_metabat_116; assembly: GCA_031396835.1. Classification (GTDB taxonomy): domain Bacteria; phylum Cyanobacteriota; class Cyanobacteriia; order Cyanobacteriales; family Microcystaceae; genus Snowella. The sequence goes on along the minus strand of JANNLO010000310.1, from coordinate 14,401 downwards.
TCGCCATGAATATGCACTGGGAAACTCTCTGGTTTGAAATTCCTGGTTTACCCCAATCCATGAGTTGGCACGTTTTTGCAAATACAGGCATAATTGAACCTGATTCTTCTAGCTATTCACCATTAACTGAACCCAGACTCGACAATCAATCTGGTATTTTAGTCGGCGATCGCTCGGTGGTAATTCTAGTCGGCAAATAACTTTTACACTTAATTTTGTTCAACTTATTGTAATTTACGAGGATTTAAGAAAATGGCTTTTACCGCAACTTTAGAGATTATTGATGATGTCGCCAAAATTACTTTAGTAGGAGAATTAGACGCAGCTACCGCTCCAATTTTAAAAGTAGAAGTTGAGAAGGCAGCAGAAAAACAAGTTAAAAGATTAGTCTTGCTTGCTCAAGAATTAGAATATATGGCTAGTGCTGGTTTACGGGTCTTGCTTTTTTCTAAACAAAAAATGGATAAAATCGGAACTGGTGTTGATATTTATGTGGTTGGAGCGCAAGAATTTATTTTGGATACGCTTGAGAAAACAGGCTTTGCTCAGAGTGTCATTATTGTCGATGAATATCCAGAATCGGTTTAGTATCAAAATTACACCATAATAAAATTGGGAATTGTTGATCTAAGGTATGAATATTTTGATTAATAAATATTTAAAACTAAGAGTTTTATGAATTTGTAAACTTTTTATTTCATACCTTGATTAGGCAATTTTGATATGAACAATATTCAGTGAGAACCTGATTTTTTTCAATTTTCAAGAAGCCTCTCGACTAATTTCTCTGGTTGCTAATTCGGGTTCATCTAGCGTAAAAATATTTAATTGTTGTAAAAGTAAATCAGGTTGTAAAGGCTTAGAAATAAAAGTATCAACTCCACTTTCCGAAATTATTTTCCATTCCGACGCAGAAATAGCATCACTTAATAAAATGACTTTTGAGGATTTAAGGTGACGAGAATTTTTTACTAGTTTAGTAAGACGAAAAACATCTTCAAAATCTTGATCAATTAAGACAATTCCTGGTTGCAAAAGTTCAATTTGTTTGATGGCTGTCGAACTATCAATTAACCAAATAACTTGATATCCTGCGGCTGTTAAAAGTTCACAAATTAAGGTTGCAATTTCTTCATTCCGCTCTAATAAAACCACGCCAAAATCTAACAATAGCCTAGATTCTACAGAAGATAAAGAAAGTATTTTTCTATCTTTTTGCTGATCTTGGCTCTGGAGGGGAATACAAATTGTAAAAATAGAGCCTTTTCCTTCTATTGATTCGACCTCAATCAGTCCGCCGTGTAATTCCACTAATTGTTTAGTTAAAGCAAGTCCTAATCCACTTCCTTCGTAGGTGCGTTGTCGATTATTTTCTAATTGCTTAAAAGCTTCAAATAGAAAAGCAAATTTCTCTTTTTTTATCCCTACTCCTGTATCCTCGACTTGGAAGATAACTTGTTTTTTTTCTTCCCAAATTCTTAAGGTAACAATTCCATTTTCAGGTGTAAATTTAATACCGTTTCCTAATAGATGAAATAAAATTTGTTGAATGCGATCGGGATCGGCAAAAAACTCATCTTTATCTAAGCTCATCTGAAAATCTAGATCTAGCTTAATGTTTTTTTTCTTGGTTTCTTCCTCAAGAGTTCGTAACACTTTTTGCGCTAAACTAAAGACCGAAAAATTTTGAAAATTGAGTGCAGATTTACCAGATTCTAACTGAGATAATTCAATAATTCCATTGATTAATTCCATCAGTTTTTTACCGCTATCTTGAATCATTTTCAAGTACGATTGCTGCTTTTCTAATGGTAAAGATTTTTCCTGATTAAACCAATGTAAAAGAGTTCCTGATAAACCAATAACACAAGTAAGCGGCGTACGAAGTTCATGACTAATATTATCTAAAAATTCACTTTTTAAATGTTTCGCAGCTTGAGCGGCTAGCAGCGCATCTCGGAGTTCTTGGGTACGTTCAATTACTCGTTTTTCAAAAGTTTCTTTTTGGTTTTGAACTTCGGAATAAAGATGAGCTTGGTAGATGGCAACGGCTAAATGTTCTCCAATTTGTTTTAAAAAATTAATTTCATTTTCTTGCCATTGACGCGGATGAAAACATTGATGGGCAATTAATAATCCCCAAACTTCGCCCTTAACTAAAATTGGCGCAATTAGTTTAGCTGCAATCTGATATTTTTGTAATAAATTGATTAAACAAAAGGAAGAAGAATAAGCTTTTTCAACTTCATCTACGGCAATAACTTGACCATTCAGATATTTATTTTGATAGAGAGGAATATCTGTAAAACAATCATTTTCAGTGCTTAAATTTAAGACAGAAGGAATATCAGAAGAAACGGTGGATTCATAGGTGACTTTACCATAATTATTTCTTCCTTTCGGAGGATTAATTGTTGTAAAAGAAGGATCGATAAATTGATAAATAACCAGTCGATCAACCTGTAAAAATTGTCTAACTTCGGTTACAGTCGTTTCTAAAATTACGGGTATTTCGAGACTCTGCCGAATTTGGGCAATGACCTGGCTCAGCAATCTTTCTTGGGCAATCTGTTGATGGAGCGCGGTATTAAGGGTTATGGTGGAAAATGTTGGAGTCATTATCTTACGGGACAGAAAATCTACGAATATTCTCCTTTCTATCATGAACATCCTTCGCTCGTTTTTGATAAATCCTAAGCATTTCTAAAGAAAAGGAGTTTTGATGCATCGATTGGCAGCAATTCCAGGCGGCTGGACACCTGAAAGTGATGGTGTAATTTTCATTGAGCAAAGTCCAGGATCGATTATTTTCCTCACGGCGGCAGATACAGATATTCAATGTTTGGCGGCAGCAGTTGTGCATCTTCCTGAAAATTTTGCTTCTATTCGAGCTGTTCATCTGCTTAATCTGCAACAAGCCCAAAGTATTGATGATTATGCCGATAAAGTGTTGTCTCAGGCAAAAGTGATTATTCTGCGATCGCTGGGTGGACGTTCTTATTGGCCCTATGGATTAGAAGTTTTAAAAGAATTGGCTGAAAATCAGAGAATAATTTTGTTAGTTTTACCTGGTGATGATCGTCCAGATCTAGAATTGATGAGCCATTCAACGATTTCACTTCATATTGTTCATCAAACTTGGCAATATTTCACGGAAGGCGGCAGTTCAAACTGGATTAATGGCTTGAAATATCTTACCAATCAATGTCTGAAAACTAATTACCAATTTTCGCCTCCCCAAACTGTTCCAAAAATTGGACTTTATGCGTTTTCTAACATTCAAAAAATATCTGGTTTAAACATATTAACTTCAGCAAATTTAATCTCTATTGAAAATAAAAATTCTAAAGTTGGTGTTTTATTTTATCGCTCTCATTATTTAGCAGGAAATACTTTACCAATTGATGCACTATGTCAAACATTGATTGCCAGAAACTTAATTCCTATTCCTATTTTTGTTTCTTCCCTTCGAGATTTAGAAATCCAGGAAGCATTATTAACTTATTTTCAGCCTGAGAATAATTCTCCCATTCAATTATTATTAAATACTACTAGCTTTTCCTTAGCAAAAATTCAAATAGGAACAGAAATAGAAGACAATTTAGTTCTTTGGAAACAGTTAGATATTCCTGTTTTTCAAGTGATTTTAAGTGGTGGAACAGTAGCCCAATGGGAAAACAGTTTTCAAGGATTAAATCCCCGCGATGTGGCGATGAATGTCGCTTTACCCGAAGTTGATGGCAGAATTATCACAAGAGCAATTTCTTTTAAGGCGATCGCAACTTGGAATGAAAGGATTGAAACCGAGGTAGTTACCTATCAAGCCCAACAAGATAGAATCGAATTTGTGGCAGATTTAGCTAATAATTTTATAAGTCTTAAGAATACACCAATTAGTGATCGTAGGATAGCAATTATCTTAGCAAATTATCCCAATAAAGATGGACGTTTAGCTAATGGAGTGGGGTTAGATACACCCGCAAGTTGTATTAAAATTTTAGAAGCTTTAAAAGCCGAAGGTTATTGTGTGGAAAATTATCCTAAAACGGGGGAAGAATTAATTCAAAAACTAACTCAAGGAGTAACTAATGACCTAGAAAGTCGAGAATTTCGTCAGATTAATCAAACTTTATCTTTAGAAGATTATCAAATTTATTTTGAAAGTTTACCAATAGAAACACAATCTGCAATTAACAAGCGTTGGCAGGAATATTCTACCAGTCAAAATTCAAATAATATTGCAATTTCTGGGATTCAATGCGGTAACATTTTTATCGGGATTCAACCTTCACGGGGTTACGATTTTGATCCTAGTTTGAATTACCATGCCCCTGATTTAGAGCCAACTAATGAATATTTAGCCTTCTATTATTGGTTGCGTCAAAAGTTTAAGATTTCAGCAATTATTCATCTAGGAAAACATGGAAATTTGGAATGGTTGCCAGGTAAAAGTTTAGCTTTATCCCAAAAATGTTATCCCGAAATTGCCCTTAATGCCATCCCTAATTTTTATCCCTTTATTGTTAATGATCCAGGAGAAGGTTCCCAAGCAAAACGTCGTTCTCATGCCGTTATTTTAGATCATTTAACGCCTCCTTTAACCCGCGCAGGACTCTATGGAGATTTACAAAAATTAGAAAATTTAATTGATGAATATTATGAAGCTCAATCTTTAGATCCTACTCGTTTAAAAATGATCGGCGATCGCCTAACAGAATTAATCACAGTAACTCAACTGCATCAAGACTTGGGAATTAATCCTACTGATAAAGAGAGTATTAATAAATTTTTGAATGTAGCTGATGGTTATTTATGTGAATTAAAAGAAGCACAAATTCGAGATGGTTTACATATTTTTGGAGAATGTCCTCAAGAGGCTCTATTAAATAATTTAATACTGGCGATCGCGCGTTCTCCTAGTTTTAATAGATTAGGATTTACCCAAGCGTTAGCCCAAGATTTAAACCTAGAAATTAACCCTTTGATAACACCTTTAAATGATCCCTTTAGTTACTCTCAAACAATCAAATTTTATGATCTTCCCCCACGGTTTTTAGAAAGATTAAAAAACGTTCGTATTGTAGGAGATATTATTGAAATTTTGGAAGATTATAGTTTAGTTTTAATCGAAAATTTAATTAATAAAAATGAATTTCCTCATCATTTAATTGCAACCCAAAAAATCCTGCATTGGATACAAAATCATCTCTTGATTGCACTCAAACAAACTTCCCAAGAAATCACGAATTTACTCAAAGGTTTAAACGGTCAATATGTTCCCAGTGGCGCATCGGGCGCACCAACAAGAGGACGACCAGAAGTTTTGCCAACAGGACGCAATTTTTATTCCGTTGATATTCGGGCGATTCCTACCGAAACTGCTTGGGATGTGGGAAGAAAAGCCGCAGAAGCTCTAATAGAACGCTATACTCAAGATAATGGCGAATATCCCAAAACCTTGGCAATTTCTATTTGGGGAACTTCGACAATGCGAACAGGCGGGGATGATCTCGCTCAAGTTTTAGCTCTTTTGGGCGTTCGACCAATTTGGGACGGGATTTCGCGGCGGGTAGTGGATTTTGAAATTTTATCTTTGACTGCTTTAAAAAGACCAAGAATAGATGTTACTGTTAGAATTTCAGGATTTTTTCGGGATAGTTTTCCGAATTTAATTGAGTTATTAAATAGTGCAATTCAAGCCGTTTCTGTTTTAGAAGAAGCTGTTGAAATGAATCCTTTGGCCTCTAAAGTTCGGATAGAAAGTGGACTATTACAAGCTCAAGGTTTCTCCTTAGAAGAGTCACAAACTAGGGCAACTTATCGAATTTTTGGCTCAAAACCAGGAGCTTATGGAGCAGGTTTACAAGGCTTAATTGAATCTCAAAATTGGCAAACTGATCAAGATTTAGCCACAGCTTATATTAATTGGAGTTGTTATGCCTATGATCAAAAAGCCATTGGTCATGATCTTCCTGAAGTTTTTAAAGAACGCTTAAAACAACTCGATATTATTTTACACAATCAAGATAATCGAGAACATGACTTATTAGATTCCGATGATTATTATCAATTTCAAGGTGGTTTAAGTGTGGCAGTTCGAGCCTTAACAGGCAAAAATCCTGAGTTATATTTTGGAGATAATGCTGTTGCTGAAAATCCAAAAGTAAAGTTATTAACAGAAGAAATTAAGAAAGTTTATCGATCGCGAGTTATTAATCCCAAATGGATTGAAGGAGTAATGCGTCATGGTTATAAAGGAGCTTTTGAAATGGCCGCAACTATTGATTATTTATTTGCCTATGATGCGACGACTAATTGTGTAGAAGACTTCATCTATGAAGGAGTAACAAAAGCTTATTTATTCGATCAAAAAGTTCATGATTTTATTCAGTCTAAAAATCCTTGGGCATTGCGCGATATGGCCGAGCGATTATTAGAAGCCAATCAACGTGGATTATGGCGATCGCCGACTCCAGAAACGTTAGATCAATTAAGGTCAATTGCCCATCAAGCAGAAGGTATTATTGAAAGTATTTAATCCCTGCTCGAAAAAGTTCATGACGCGATCGCAGTTGAAATCAAGAAAGTCAACCAAAGTCTGACAACACCATCAAAAAAAAAATACCAAGAAATTTCAGAAAAATATCGTAAAATTCAGCACTTATCAAGTTTTAAGCTGTGAATAATCAATTTTCTGAGTTTTTCTAAAGTAAACTCTTGTTTAAAATAATTCTTAATAACATCGTTACAATCCTTCAACATATCCTCACTTTCAAGGGATAATAATTAGAACTATGCTTCTGTCACCCAGACCGTCTTAACCCTAAGCAACTAGGGCAGAAGTTTTGTAAATAACTGGAATACTAATTTCATTAAAGCGTCTCTAAAGACATAAATTTTTAGCTAATAGAAGGAGCGTCAATGGGACTACCTTGGTATCGTGTTCATACAGTCGTCTTGAATGACCCAGGTCGGCTAATTTCTGTTCACCTCATGCACACCGCTCTCGTGGCAGGTTGGGCTGGTTCGATGGCTCTTTATGAGCTTGCTATTTTTGATCCTAGTGATGCCGTTTTAAACCCCATGTGGCGGCAAGGGATGTTTGTGTTGCCCTTCATGGCTCGCTTAGGCGTTGACTCTTCATGGAGAGGCTGGAGCGCGACGGGAGAAACAGGTCTTGATCCTGGTTTTTGGTCATTTGAAGGTGTAGCGGCGGCTCACATCGTTTTATCGGGTTTACTCTTTTTGGCAGCCGTTTGGCACTGGGTTTACTGGGATTTAGAATTATTCGTAGATCCTCGTACGGGCGAATCTGCTTTAGATTTACCAAAAATGTTCGGAATTCACCTATTTCTTTCTGGACTTCTCTGTTTCGGCTTTGGAGCATTCCATCTAACGGGAGTTTGGGGGCCAGGAATGTGGGTATCTGATCCCTACGGTCTAACAGGCCACGTCCAACCCGTTGCACCAGAATGGGGGCCATCAGGCTTTAATCCCTTTAATCCAGGTGGCGTTGTGGCTCACCATATTGCGGCTGGAGTAGTGGGAATTATTGCTGGACTTTTTCATCTAACTGTCCGTCCACCTGAACGTCTCTATAAAGCCCTGAGAATGGGAAATATCGAAACCGTTCTTTCGAGCAGTATTGCAGCCGTGTTCTTTGCCGCTTTTATTGTGGCGGGAACCATGTGGTATGGCAATGCGACAACACCGATTGAATTATTTGGCCCCACTCGTTATCAATGGGATAAAGGATTCTTCCAAGAAGAAATTCAACGCCGTGTGGATACCCAAGTTGCCGATGGAGCTTCTCTTACCGACGCTTGGGCTAGCATTCCAGAAAAATTAGCTTTCTATGACTATGTAGGCAATAGCCCCGCCAAAGGTGGATTATTCCGTACAGGTGCAATGGATAGCGGCGATGGAATTGCAAAAACCTGGATTGGCCATCCTGTTTTTACAGACAAAGATGGTCGAGAATTAACCGTCCGTCGGATGCCGAACTTCTTTGAAACCTTCCCCATTATCATGACCGACAAGGATGGAGTAGTTCGCGCTGACATTCCTTTCCGTCGTTCTGAATCTAAATTCAGTGTGGAACAATCAGGAGTTAGCGTCACTTTCTATGGTGGTGAATTAGGCGGCCAAACCTTTACTGATGCACCTTCTGTGAAGAAATTTGCACGTAAGTCTCAACTGGGTGAAGGCTTTGACTTTGACACGGCAACGCTCAATTCTGATGGAGTATTCCGTACCAGTCCTCGTGGTTGGTTCACCTTTGGACACGCTGTTTTCGCACTGTTATTCTTCTTTGGTCATATTTGGCACGGCTCTCGTACACTCTTCCGAGATGTGTTTGCTGGGGTTGAGCCTGGCCTCGAAGAACAAGTGGAATTTGGTGTGTTTGCTAAATTAGGTGACATGAGTACCCGTAAAGAAGCTTAGATAATCATTTTCACTTAAATAAGCGTAAATTTTGAAAAAGAGAATTGAGGTCTTAAATTTGACTTCTTTTCTCTTTTTTTTGAGATTAGCTATAAAAATAAAAAACTGGGCATCTTTTTTAGAAAACCCAGTTATTTTTTGAGATTGACAAGGCTCTGATCATCTGATCAATACAGCCTAGATGACACCAAAGAAGTGAAGAACGCCTTGACCAGTGGTTAACTCAAGGATTAAAGCAGATGAAAAACCGATCATAGCCAAGCGGCCATTCCAGTTTTCTGCGAAGGTTGTAAAGCCAAATTTGCCGTTAGATTCGTTGCTCATAGTATTCACCCGAAAATTTTGTTACGGTTTGTAAAGAGTTATGTAAACAAATATAACAAAACCCTGTCAAAAAGGCAAGCTAAATAAAAAGGATTTAAACGTGGCGATCGCATTTTTTAAGCTCAAGATTGACAAACTTTTTCTAGAACGGCTTTGTGGGCTAGGGTTTGCTCAATTAAGTTTTGGTGTTGAGACTCACTTAAAGGGATTGCTTGTTGATAAACAGTTTGCCAAATTTGACTTATTGCATCAGGATTGTTGGGTAAATCTGCTAACTCCCAGCCTGGAATTTTTACTTCTTCCATCAAGCGGCTAACCTTGGGGTCATAACTCAACGCAAAACAACGAGAACCTTCAGAAGCAGCCATAATCAGGCTATGTAAGCGCATTCCAATCGTTAAATCAACTTCTTGAAATAATCCTTTTAATTTTCTGGGGTCAAGTTCTTGCACAATTTGATAGTTTGCCTTTAACCGAGACGCGATCGCCTTGGCTAGATCTAAATCTTGGGAAGTTTGGAAGGGAATCAATAAAAAATTGGTTGCGGTGGCCTGTTGAAACTGGACAAAGGCTGTAATTAGGATTTCTAAGCGATCGGGGGTAAGTAAGGAATGATGACGCAAATTTACCGCAACGAGGGGAGCAGATAAATTATTCTTTAGCTCGGATTTTTGAGCCATCAACAGCCAAACTGGATCGGGAGCTAGTGTATAGAGTATTTTCCATTGGTCTAATAATTGAGCAGAAGTTTGGTCTCTCACACTGACGGCAGTACATTTTTTTAAAATTTGTCGGGTGAACCAACGGATTAAGGGCCGCTTGATGGGGCCAACTCCCTGAGCCCAGGCAATGGTTTTTAAATCTAGTTTTTGCGCCAAGAACATTAATCCGCCGTAATAAAAGGGACTAGCGAAACTGGTGGCATCCTGCATTAAGCTTCCTCCTCCCCAGATAAAAATTTGCGATCGCCTTAAGACTTTAATAATTTGAGGAAAAGATCGATTGGGACAACTTTCTACCCCATAACTTTGAGAAGTTTGTTCGGGGTTTGCTGAAAGAACAATGGGTTTAACGTGGGACGGCAACATTTCCAACAAAGAAACCAAAAGGGCTTCGTCTCCACCATTGCCTTGACCATAGTAGCCGCAGATGACAGCCTGCATAAAAGTCAATCCTAATTTGTAGATGAATAATTCTTTCTAATTCTTGAGATTCAATTTTTAATGTTGAAAGTATTAGGAAGAAGTTGAGAGAACTGCTTTTTCTTTTGAAGCAACCTTTTGACTTATTTCAGTTAGTAACTCTAAACTACCAAAAAGTAATAAGTGATCTTTTGCTTGAATCATGCTACGTCCATCAGGAAAGCGAATATACTCTCCTTTGCGTCGAATGGCTTGTACTAATGTTCCAAAGGTTTGGCTGAAATGGAGTTCTGCTAGAGTCTTACCTGCGATCGCGCTATTTTTAGGGACTAATAGCCACAAACAAGAAGAATTTTTACTAGGAAGTTTAAAGTCTCCTTTAGCTAGACCATCAAAAGCGGCCAACTCATCTTTTGCGCCCACGAGTAAGAACTTATCTCCTTCTTTAATCACAGTTTGCGCGCTAGGATAGGCAATTGTTTCCTGATTAGAACGCTTAATTTCTATCAAAGTTACACCAGTTAAACGGCGCAGATAGGCTTTTTCAAGAGTTTTACCAAAAAGAGGAGAGTTGGTTGGCAAGGAATACCATTGTTTATTAAAGGCTTTAATGGCTTGTTCTACTTCTCGCAATACTTGTTGAGGAGAACGTTCAGGACGAAGCGTTAGATAATGGGAAAAGCGTATCTGTTGAATCTCTTGTTGGATGTCGAGGGATGGAAGTGCTAGTCCTGTAAATAGATGAGTAGAAAGCTGTAAACTAGCTTCAAATTCAGGTTGCACAACTTCTTTTGCACCTAATTGATAGAGTAGTTCGATGTCTTTATCTTGATTAGCTCGCACGATCAGATCAAGCTCTGGATTGAGTTTCAAAGCTCGTTTTAAACTTAGGCGGGTACTCATAGAATCAGATAAAGCGATCGCCATTCCTTTTGCTTCACTAACACCTGCTTTTTCTAGAACAATCATACTGCTGGCATTGCCATAGAGATAGGGAATTTTTTCTTCGCGTAACTGTTGAATGTTTTGCTCTGACTGATCGATAACTAATACTGGATAATTGCGATCACGTAAAAGTTTAACAATATTACTCCCAACTCGTCCATAACCACAAACAATAATATGATCCTGAAACGGTAATTCTTCTGAGGCTTCCATTACGTCATCTACTTGAGCAAACCAAGGTAAAGATTCGGCTTTAGCTAAAATAGCAGGAAGCGATCGCAGAACAAAAGGCGTAATCACTAAGGTAATGGCAGTTGTTCCTAATATTAAGGAATAAACTTCTTGAGAAATTAAGCCAAACTTACTACCTTGACCTGCTAGAACAAAAGAAAATTCTCCAATTTGAGCAAGTCCTAAACCTGCAATGATAGCCGTTTTTAGAGGATAGCGAAACAGAATAACTAGCGGAGTAATAATCAAAAATTTAGCTATCAATACAAAAGTAACTAATCCTAAAATTAAAGGTAAATTATTCCAAAGAAAAGTCGGATCAATTAAGACACCAATAGAAGCGAAAAACGCAGCCGCACAAATATCTCGGAGCGGTTCTACATAATCTAAAGTTTGGTCAGAATACTCTACTTCTGAGATCATTAATCCTGCAACAAAAGCTCCCATTTCAGTAGAAAGTCCAATCTTGCCAGTTAAAAGAGCAATTCCTAAACAAAGAGTCACTACTCCCAAAAGAAACAGTTCTTTGCTTTCTGTTTTTGCTAACAATTGTAAGAAAGGAGGAATTAACCACTTGCCAACAACGATTGCTCCTAGCGCAAATAATGCAAGCTTGAGTACAGCAATGCCGATGGCTAAACCAAGTTCTTCAATAGGACTATTCAAAGCAGGCAAGATCGCTAACATTAATCCTAAGGCGAGATCTTGAACAATCAGAATGCCCAGCATTACCTGTCCATGAGAAGTAGCGGTTTCATTCTGCTCCATCAGGGCTTTGAGAACAACTGCTGTAGAAGAAAGGGAAATTAGTTCTCCTAAAAAGATACCTTGTGGTATAGAAGTAACCCATCCCAGACTTACAGAAACTAAAGCTGTCAATCCAATCGTTAGGAAAAGTTGTAGTCCGCCTCCACCTAAGCTAATGTTTTTAACTTTGTTGAGTTCAGCTAAAGAAAATTCAACACCAATTGTGAATAATAAAAAAGTAACACCCAATTCTGCGATCGTTTCAACTTCAGCGTAGTCTTTAATTAAGCCCAGTTCAAAGGGGCCAACAATAATGCCAGCTAACAAGTACCCTAAAATTATCGGTTGTCGTAACAAAGAGGCTAATAAACCACCGATCGCCGCCGCCGCAAAGATTACAATTAACTCGGTCATAAATTTTAATCCTCCTTGATTTTTGTACGATTATCACTTCCTAAAAATTAAAAGAGACAGAAATTTTAGCTTTTCCATCTCTTCAATAATCAATAATCAAGTAAATTTTTAAACTTTTAAATAATTTTAGTAAACCGTAACCCATAGATTAAAACGAGTGTAATTCCCGTAAAACCAATCATATAGGCGAAAAAAGCACCCACACCAGCAACATTCATAAACCTAAGCCTCTTTTAAGGGAAATCAATTTTTGCTATTCTACTTTCTATCTTACCCTTGAAGTGATCACCCAAATTTATGCCTTCTGTTATTTCTGTTGCCCTGCCCCAAAGTCCCTACGATATTATCAATGCACCCCACAATTTATCTAAATTAGGCGATCATTTAGCTCAATTAAAATTGGGTAAGAAAATTCTCTTGCTCTCTAACCCTGAAATTTTTAATCATTATGGAGATATTGTCTTAAATTCCCTAGAAAAATCGGGATTTGAAGTTTTTATTCATCTTATTCCTGCGGGCGAAACCCATAAAACTCTAAACGCGATCGCAAAAATCTATGATATAGCCTTAGAAAAACGTTTAGAACGCTCTTCGACAATGTTGGCCTTGGGAGGCGGTGTTGTTGGCGATATGACAGGATTTGCTGCTGCAACTTGGTTACGAGGCATAAATTTTGTGCAGGTTCCCACAACTCTCTTGGCAATGGTGGATGCGTCGATTGGCGGAAAAACGGGCGTAAATCATCCTCAAGGGAAAAATTTGATCGGAGCTTTTTATCAGCCACGTCTGGTTTTCATTGACCCTTTGGTTTTAAAAACGTTGCCAGAACGAGAATTTCGTGCAGGAATGGCAGAAGTGATTAAATATGGCATTATTTGGGATGTGAATTTATTTCAACAATTAGAAGAGACGAAAAATCTCAAAACTCTCTCAGATTTACCTGAATCATTGCTAGAAACGATTATTACTCGTTCTTGTCAAGCCAAAGTTGATGTGGTTAGTCAAGATGAAAAAGAAGCAGATATTCGGGCTATTTTGAACTATGGTCATACTATTGGTCATGCAGTAGAAAGTTTGACGGGTTATAGCCAAATTAATCATGGGGAAGCTGTGGCGATCGGCATGATTGCGGCAGGAAAAATTGCGGTTAAAATGGGTTTATGGAATAAAAAAGACGCTCAAAGACAAATTGATTTAATTGAAAAAACGGGTTTACCGACTCAAATTCCTACTCATTTAGAACCCAACGCTATTATTGATATTTTACAAACCGATAAAAAAGTCAAGGCGGGTAAGGTACGTTTTATTTTACCAACCGCGATCGGAAAAGTGATTATTACCGATGAAGTGACGACGGAAATTTTGCAAGATATTTTGAGAGAAACCTAGAGAATAAACTTAATATTTAAAAATTCAGAAAAGCTATTCCAGTAGATTGCAAAAAATCAGAAAATAAGGCTAAAATCTTAAAAACAATATTTCTGTGGCATTTTTAGCCTAGTCAGTATTGATTCTTAATCTAAATTTGGTAGTGGGACAATCAACCTATGGGTAGTGCATCAACAAAGTGTGGGATAAGAGAGCAAGTCCTTCCAACTCCAAGGGGCAATCGCCAACTCTGCTCTTTGTGCGGCTGTGTTTTTGTTTCGTTCATAACCTCCCCAACCATCCGTATGCCATTTTGAGCAATAGGTTTTGCCTTCTGTGTTACTCACCAGTTCTGAGATGAACTCATCCGTGTGTTTTCCCACTCTTGCTGAAATAATTAACCCACTATCGTCGGCTTGAGTCATTCCTATCCAACAATCTCCTACTTCTTCTTCATTCCATTGGCAATTTTTCTCTTTTTTTTTGACATAAGACCAAAATTCATCTCCACTCAGTGAATCAGTTGAGACTTGATATACTTTGGCATTATGAACAAGTTGAGCTTTATTACTCGCATAACGCACTAAACTCACCACTGTACCATAAGCTAATTCTGTTGTTCTTTCTACTCCTCTAAGGCTACTTCCTTCACTATGGGCTTGCAATACTGTCCGAATTTGCTCTGGTTGAACTTGACGGCGATAATAGATTGTATCGAAAGTCTCGCTAAAAGTTTGTCGGCAATAAGGGCAGTAGTACCTTTGACTTCCCTTACTGGTTTTTCC
>JANNLO010000307.1:0-46752 GCA_031396835.1 Snowella sp. SOY_38_metabat_116 | reverse complement strand
AGGGAATAATGCAAAAAGCACAACGGAAATCGCAACCTTCCGCTACCCGCAGATAAGCAACACCTTCAGTAGTAGTTCGATAACGAGGGGTATTTTCATCAGCAATATAAGTCGGTTCGGCAGAAATAGCCTTAACTCGCTCTCCTTGTTCTACTCTTTCAACAATTTCAACAATATTTTGATAGTCGCCTGTTCCCACGACTGCAACCGCTTCGGGAATTTCTTCTAAAAGCTGCTCTTGAAAATGTTGCGCTAAACAACCAGAAATGATGATTTTCTTATCGGCTTCTGCTAATTCAACGAGGGTACGCACAGATTCTTGCCTGGCATCCCCAATAAAGCTACAAGTATTAACAATAACGTAGTCTGCTAATTCTTCGTTGGCATCAACTGAGTAACCTGCCTGCACGAGCAAGCCTAACATATGTTCTGAATCAATACGGTTCTTTTCGCATCCCAAATGAGAAATAGCGATTGTTGGCTTGTTGCCCATGCGTTTCTTGGTATTACCCCTTTATCACTGCTTGAGGGGTCTTAAACCAAGAATGCCTTAACGCTCAGCCAAGTCGGATGATTGTTGGTCAGGATTTGGTTTCGCCCCTGTATCGTAAACTATTGTAACAGAGATGTGTCATTTGTGGCAAACAGTTTTAATTATTTTACTGAAATTAGTTCAGGATTCAAGTTTTTGTTGTTAACACTGCGGTTTTGTCGTTAAATTAGTTTTGATTTCTTCTAATGTGTGTCAAAATGTAAAGCGTGTGGATCACATCATCAACAACAGAAATTTTAACTCCCTCTGCGATCGCCCTCGGCAACTTTGATGGCGTTCATTTGGGGCATGAAACAGTTTTAAGGCAAATTGTCGGAAGTCATGCAACGAAAAGAGTAGAAAATGAACTATATCCGACGGTTGTTAGCTTTAATCCCCATCCTCGTGAATTTTTTAGTGGTCAACGTCAATTATTATTAACGCCTCTGCCTGAAAAAGTCGAGCAATTAGAGCGTTTAGGTATTGAGCAGTTTGTATTATTGCCCTTTAATCAGAATTTAGCGCGATTAACTCCCCAAGCTTTTGTTGAAAAAATTTTGATTCAAGATTTAAAAGCAAATGAAATCACTGTTGGTCAAGATTTTCGTTTTGGTTATCAACGCCAAGGAACCGTAAAGGATTTACAGGCGATCGCGTCTCAATTTGACGTAAAAGTTATGATAACTTCTCTCAAAACTGAGGGCGAACAGCGTATTAGTAGTTCTTTAATTCGGCTGGCTCTTGCAGCAGGAGATATGAATCAAGCCAATCGGATGTTGGGACGACCTTATTGTTTGCAAGGAAGAGTGATTGAAGGACAAAAATTAGGTAGGACTATTGGTTTTCCCACGGCAAATCTTCAACTGCCTGTGGATAAATTACTTCCCCGTTTTGGAGTGTATTGTGTTCGCGTTTTTCTCGAAAATTCTCCTCGCTATTATTTAGACGGAGTGATGAATATTGGTTGTCGGCCGACTGTTGGCAATAATCAGGTTATAACTGAGGTGCATTTATTTAATTTTTCAGAAGATTTATACGAGCAAAATCTGATTGTTCAATTATTAGAATTTCTCCGTCCTGAAGAAAAATTTCCTTCTCTTGATGCTCTAAAAACACAAATTACACTAGATTGCCAGAAAGCTCAAAATATTCTTGCTAGTTGGTTGTGAATTTTATCAAGAAAATCGGGAAAGATAACTGTAATCCATCGGATTATTGAGGCTTAATGCCGAACTTTAATTTCTAGTTTTAATTATTATGCGTGATCAAATTACTATTCTTACCGATAATCTAAGTCGTACTATTGTTGGCAAATCTGAAGCGATTCGTCTGGTGCTGGTTGCCCTTTTAAGCGGTGGTCATGCTCTTTTAGAAGATGTTCCTGGAGTGGGAAAAACCTTATTGGCAAAATCCTTAGCTCGTTCAATTAATGGGCGTTTTCAACGAATACAATGTACACCAGATTTATTACCGAGCGATATTACAGGAACTAATATTTGGAATCCTAGCACTCGTGCCTTTGAATTTATGCCTGGCCCAGCTTTTACTAATATTTTATTGGCTGATGAAATTAATCGAGCTACACCCCGTACTCAGTCAGCTTTGTTGGAAGTGATGGAAGAAAAACAAGTTACTGTTGATGGTGAAACTCGTTTTGTCCCCCATCCTTTTTTTGTGATTGCTACCCAAAATCCTGTTGAATATCAGGGAACTTTCCCTTTGCCCGAAGCTCAGATGGATCGGTTTGCAGTCTCGTTGAGCTTGGGTTATCCCACAGAAGCGGAAGAGTTACAAATGCTTCAACGACATCAACAACCTATGCTAGTAGAGGATCTCAAACCTTGCATTTCTTTAGAAGTGGTGAAGGAATTACAAGAACTGGTAAATAAAGTTAAAATCACGACTGAGTTACAACAATATATTTTAAACCTGGTGCGCACTTCTCGAACTGATGACGAAATCATTTTAGGGGCGAGTCCACGGGGGGCAGTGGCTTTACAGAAAGCGTCTCAGGCATTAGCCTTTTTAGAAGAGCGGGATTATGTCATTCCTGATGATGTTAAAATTTTGGCTCCCCATGTTTTGGCTCATCGTCTGATTTGTGCTAACGGGAAACCAGCTAAAAAAATAGTAGAAAGACTGTTGCGTACTGTTCCTATTGAAAATGTTGAGTTTTAAGAATTATTCATGTTGAAATTGACGCGATCGCTGCTTACCGTTACTCTTTTCTTGGTTGTCTGTTTTTGGACAATTGGATTAGGTTGGGGAATGGCTTCGGCTTTAGACCCATCAAATCAGAACAGTTCAACATCAATCATTTTTGCTCAAACCAGTTCTCCCAAGTCTGACCCAACTCCTGAAAAAACTTCTCCTAGCCCCAAAAAATCTGACTCTGTGCCAACGCCAACACCTTCAGTTTCTCCTCCAGCAGTTGACCCTTCTCCAAAGCCAGAAGAAGTTAAACGCGGTCAAATCCTTTCTGTTGATCCGATTCCGACCCGTTATGAACCTGGTTTTCAAGCTTATTTAGAAACTTGCGCCACTTGTCACATTGCTATTCCACCAGAAGTTTTACCGACAGAAAGTTGGCGAGAAATTTTACGGAAACCTGATAACCATTTTGGAGTAGTCATTCCCAACTACAACCGCCTAACTCAATTGTTGATTTGGGACTATATAAGCACTTTTTCGCGCCCTTTACCGCCTGATTCTCCTCTTCCTTTGTATGTGGAAAAATCTCGCCATTTTAAGGCATTACATCCTAATGTAACCATGCCACCAGATATGAATGCAAAAACCTGTATTAATTGTCATCCTAATGTTACTAAGTTTGATTTTCGCACTTTAACTCCTGAATGGAACGATAAGCCCTAAATATTGAAGAAAATTCTAGATTCTTATTAAAATATCGCTTGAAAGATTTATTAATAACAAAAACAAATCAATTGGAAAAATACGAGTATTACGTTGAAAAACAAAGAATACAGCGTCTTGCAAAAACTGATTAAATTATGATTTGCGGTCAAAATTTACTGAATC
This sequence comes from Snowella sp. SOY_38_metabat_116, assembly GCA_031396835.1. Classification (GTDB taxonomy): domain Bacteria; phylum Cyanobacteriota; class Cyanobacteriia; order Cyanobacteriales; family Microcystaceae; genus Snowella. Next base: position 43,181 of record JANNLO010000307.1, on the reverse strand, counting down.
CAAACTGTTTTGGCATTTACAAATTCTAAAATTCCCATTTTCCCTAATTCTCGTCCATAGCCCGATCGCTTGATGCCGCCAAAGGGGATGCGGGGATCAGATTTGACCATACTATTAATAAAAACCGCTCCTGCCTCAATTTCGTTAATTAATTTTTCTTGTTCTTTGGGGTCATTTGTCCAAGCACAGGCTCCTAGTCCAAAGGGAATATCGTTTGCTAAGGCGATCGCGTCATCCAGACTTTTTACCTTAAAACCCAAAGCCACAGGCCCAAAAAATTCTTCTCGGTAAGTTGACGCTGTGGGCGGAATATTGGTGAGAAGAGTGGGCGGATAAAAATAACCAGGGCGATCTAGAGCTTTTCCACCTAAAAGTAATTTTGCACCCGCTTTGATAGTCTGTTGAACTTGTTTTTCAAGATCGCTTAAAATATCTGCCGTTGCTAAAGGGCCAATATCGGTGGTTTCTTCTGTTGGATCGCCAATTTTGAGAGCTTTCAATTTTTCAGTGAATAATTCAAAAAAGCGATCGCTGACGGAATCTATGACAATAAAACGTTTAGACGCAATGCAAGACTGGCCGTTATTTTGCATTCTGGCTGTGACTGCCACACTCGCAGCTATTTCTAGATCGGCACTTTCCATCACAATAAAAGGATCACTGCCACCCAATTCCAAGACCGTTTTTTTGATTTGTTTTCCTGCGGCACTCGCTAAACTTGAACCTGCCATTTCGCTCCCTGTCAAGGCGGCGGCTTTGATTCGGTTATCAGCCATGAGTGCGGACGCTTCAGATCCACTGATTAAAATAGTTTGAAAAACCCCTTCTGGAAAACCTGCTTCTCGAAAAATTTCTTCTATTTTCAAAGCACATTGAGGCACATTGGAAGCGTGTTTTAAAATCCCCACATTCCCCGCCATCAGCGCAGGAGCCGCAAACCGAAAAACTTGCCAAAATGGAAAATTCCAAGGCATTACCGCTAAAATTGTTCCCAAGGGCTGATAACGAATCAAGCTTTTTTGGGCATCTGTGACGACAATTTCGTCTTGCAAAAATTCCTGGGCTTTTTCAGCATAAAATCGACAACCTAAAGCACATTTATTAACTTCGGCGATCGCTTGTTGGATCGGTTTTCCCATTTCGAGAGTCATTAATTGGGCAAATTCAAGCTGACGTTTGACTAAAATATTGGCCGCCTCACTTAACCATTGACTCCGTTGACTGATGGACAAAATGCGATAGTTTTGAAAAGTTTTCTCCGCTAAGGCTAGTTTAATTTCAATTTCTTCTGAATTATGGGGCGTAAAGGTTTTGATTAGTTCGCCGTTGTTGGGATTAATAGTTGCGATCGCCATATTTTTTCCTCTGGTGCAGTCTTCTTTTTCTAGTCTAGTAGCTGAGTTGGGCTAATAAACAAAAAAAAGGTGGATTTGAACCCACCCCAAGCTATTTTCAAAACTTAAAAATTAAGTTCCTGATGTCCAGGAATTGATATATTCAGTTTGTTCGGCTGTCAGACTATCAATCGCAATGCCCATCGCTTGTAATTTTAGGCGAGCAATTTCTTGGTCAATATCTTTAGGAATGGAGTGCAAACCAGGTTCCAATTTACCTTGATTTTTCACCAAATATTCAACGGCTAAAGCTTGATTCGCGAAACTCATATCCATAACCGCACTAGGATGGCCTTCAGCCGCAGCTAAGTTAACCAAACGACCTTCACCAATAACGATGATAGATTTACCACTAGGTAGGGTATATTGTTCAGTAAAATTACGGACTTCTTTTCGATCAGTTGCCTTAGCACCTAATGCCTTAAGATCAATTTCAATATCAAAGTGACCAGAATTGGAGACGATCGCGCCGTCTTTCATCACATCAAAATGTTCACCACGAATAACGTGTTTATTTCCCGTTACGGTAATGAAAATATCGCCTTCTTTAGCTGCGTCTGACATGGGCATCACACGGAAACCATCCATGGCCGCTTCGATCGCGGGAACAGGACTAATTTCAGTCACAATTACATTAGCACCCAAACCTTTAGCCCGCATAGCAACGCCTTTACCACACCAGCCATAACCTGCGACAACGATAGTTTTACCAGCTAACAAAATATTGGTTGCACGGATAATGCCATCGAGGGTAGATTGACCTGTACCGTAGCGATTATCAAAGAAATGCTTGGTATCAGCATCATTGACATTAACGGCGGGGAAAGTCAGAACGCCTGCTTTAAACATGGCTTCTAAACGAACAATGCCCGTGGTGGTTTCTTCGGTTGTGCCGATAATATCTGCAATTTGATGTTGACGTTCTTGGATCATGGTTGCAACCACATCGGAACCATCATCAATAATGATTTGGGGTTTGTGGTCAAGAGCCGTTTGCACATGGCGGTGATAGGTATCGTTATCTTCACCTTTAATTGCAAAAACGGGAATGCCAAAATCTGCAACTAAGCTTGCGGCCACGTCATCTTGGGTAGAAAGAGGATTACTGGCAATCAAAATCGCGTCGGCTCCACCTTCTTTAAGGGCGATCGCCAAATGAGCAGTTTCAGTTGTAACGTGACAACAAGCGACTAAACGGAGACCAGCAAAAGGTTTTTCTTTGGCAAAACGTTCTTTAATTTGTTCGAGTACAGGCATTTCACGGCCCGCCCACTCAATGCGTTGTTTTCCTTTAGAGGCAAGGGAAATATCCTTAATATCGTACTTAACATCGGACTTTGGCTTAACTGGTGCTGCAACCATTAATTTTTATTCCTCTAGAAACTTTAAGTAGTTTAACTTAAGTTAACATTGGTTTGCACACTTTTGGAGTAGAGAATTTGAGTGTTGCTGATTCAAGTAAGCCATCCAAACTATTCTGTTAAACCAATTGCGAATGGGTTGTCTAGCAACAATCAATTTAGTAAATTACACAGATTATAAATTAGTAGAAATAAAAAATAAAATTTTGAAATAAATTACTATAGCTATCAATCCATCACTTAAGTAACTATTAAAAATAATTGCTCAGAAATTGGTTTACAGTATTGTATGAAAATTAAAAATACATTACTTATTTCTAGCCAAAATTATGACTTATAGTCTGCGAATTGCCGACATTCCTACTACCGAACGTCCCAGAGAACGCCTACTCAGTTTGGGTTCAAAACATCTTTCTACGGCTGAATTATTAGCAATTCTTTTAGCAACAGGTCAAGGAAAAGGAAAACTTTCTGCGGTTGGTCTGGGGCAACATATCCTGCAACAATTGGGACAACATAAGCGCGATCCCCTTGATATTTTACGCGAGATTCATCCCCAAGAACTAATGAATTTTCCAGGCATCGGTCCAGCCAAAGCAACTACTATTTTAGCCGCAGTGGAATTAGGGAAAAGAGTTTTTCAAGCTCGTCCCTTGGAGCGCATTGTTCTAGATAGCCCTGCTGCCGCAGCCGCCGCTCTTGGTCATGAACTCATGTGGCAAGCCCAAGAACATTTTGCGATCGCCATGTTAGACGTTAAAAATCGACTACTAGGAACAAAAGTGATTACCATTGGCACAGCAACAGAAACCCTGATTCATCCTCGTGAAATTTTCCGAGAAGTAATTAAACAAGGAGCAACTCGGCTAATTGTTGCCCATAATCATCCCTCTGGCAATTTGGAAGCCAGTCCAGAAGACATTCAATTAACCGAATTATTACTCAAAGGTGCAAACTGTTTACAAATTCCCGTTTTAGATCATCTAATTTTTGGGAATGGAGATCATCAAAGCCTCCGTCAAATTACCGATTTGTGGGAAATTTATCCCCAGGGAGATTAAAGATTAAGTGAAATATTTTTCCTTAAAATTCTCGCACAACGGGCTTACCGTCAATAATTTCGCCCACTAAAACCAAATCTGTCACCCCGACAAACAACCCATTTTCTAGGACTCCTGGCAGATTATTAATCGTTTTTTCTAATTCGGCGGGATTGGCGATCGCATCAAATTTAACATCAATCACCAGATTTCCTTGATCAGTGACAACAGGGCCAGCTTTTCTGATTGCCATGCGCAATTCTGGTTTGCCGCCTAATTTTGTCAATGCACGCATAACGGGAGTTACCGCCAGAGGTATAACTTCAACGGGCAATAAAAAAGTTGAACCCAATTTTTCAACTAATTTACCGCTATCGACAACCACAAGAAAATAATCAGCCAACGCATCAACAATTTTTTCGCGGGTATGAGCAGCACCACCACCTTTAATTAGATTTTTCTGGGGATCAACTTCATCCGCTCCATCGATGGCAATATCAATATGATCAATCACATCCAACGTGGTTAAAGGAATGCCATACTGACGAGCCAAAACTTCCGCCTGAAAAGAAGTAGGAACCCCAACAACATTAGTTAATTCACCACTTTTCAACCTTTCACCAATATATTGCAAAACAAAAGCGGTTGTTGAACCTGATCCTAAACCCACAATTGAATTGGATTGCACACGATTAGCCGCCACCTTGGCAACTTCTTGTTTCATTAACAAAATTGGATCAATACTTGCCACGATATTTTAACCTCTTGTTTTTAATATTTTATTCATGGGATTTAAATTTAATCCTAAAAAGCGATTTCCTAAACAGAATTATAATCACACCAAATTTACCAGGGAATGAATTAATTCTGGTCTAGGATTCAGATTAGTTATCTTTTGTTTGCAACTCATTAAAAAGCGACAAACTCAGACAATCACTAATTATTCGCTGCTGCCAACATTTCCTTGAGTTGCGCCAACTTATCAGCCCAACGAGGATCAGGTTGAAATCCTTCTGTTGAATTATTACTGCTGGTATTTTTCTCCGATTGATTACGTCCACCTCGTTTTTTAGCAGATTTTTTAGCTCCACTATTTTTAATTGGTGCGGGAACGGTTGAGGCTTCACCTGATTCTACTGATTCGGTGATCGCATCTTCACCGTCATTTTCACCTTCACCTCCTTCTTTTTCCTGACCCTTTGCCCGTGGAAGTGCTTTTTCAATTTTGAGAGTGGTATCCATAAAAGATTGACCATTATATTTCTCAATAAATTCATCAGCCGCTTCGTCGGTGGAAACCGTTACAAAAGCAAAGCCTCTGCATTTACCAGTCTTGCGATCCTTGATAACTTTGGTTGAAACAACAGCATTGGCCTCAGCAAAAATTTCTTGCAATGCCTCCCGTTCAATGGGTTCTTTGGGTAAATTACCGACGTATAGACGAATGGACATAATTTTAGATACCTCTAAGGCTATTAAAAATGAGTAAAAAAATTGATGGGTTTGTCATAGCCAGTATTTCTGTCCACAACAAAAGAGAGGCCAAGCCAGTAAACTCGCTTAGAAATACCTCTCGCTTTCCCCAAGGGTGACGATTCTGAATAATATCGGCTCTTGCCGTCAAAATAGATCTTCCTCTAACAATACAAATCGGCAAGTTATTTCAAGTCAGATGCGGACTGTCTATCCTCATTGCCTAAAACAACTCGACTATTTAGTTGCCCTCTTAGATTATTGCAGATGGTTTATCCTATTCGTCAAATAATTACTAGAAATTTCTAAAATTTTATTGAGTTGAGATGACAAATAAGTATATTTACTCAGGCAATTTGTTCATTTTGAGCATTTTTTTAAGAAAAAGCTTGCTAAAACAATTGCCATGTGTATTTTTCTGGTTGACAAAAAGGGTTTAATCAAGCAACTTTTAGACAAGGAGCCGAAAAATCAGTCGGAAGTCTCAACTCACAGAGCGAACACCTTGTCAAACTTTCGTTATAATATGTTACATTGACGTTACGTTCAAGTAGGGAGAGTATTTAGATGGAATCTACCTCGTTTGACCTGACCTTAGAGCAACAGTTTGAAATTCGACAAATGACTGATGCGGCTTCAGCAATGAGTCGTGAGCAGGCTGTCGAGCTTCTGTTGCAGGCATCTCGTTTGTTGATGATTAAGACGAATGTGATGCGAAATTTGATGATGCAATCCCCGTTAGAGCCTTTAGGTTAAGGAGACACAATCATGATAAATGCTAAAGCGTTTGAGTTATCTTTGGAGCAACAATTCCAGCTTCAATGTTTACAGCAAGAGTTCCATGACTTAGAGAGAGATGCGGTTATCGATCATTTATTGGATGCTATGCAGCAGTTAATGGTGCGGGATAATTTAATCCGTGACCTCATGAGAAAGGCACCTATTTAATGAACTTAAAAGAAGACGGGCTATCTCCATCTCTTGTCAGGCTTCTGGGCAGTGGGCAGCAAACAAGAAGAGGGACAGGGGGTGCAGGGGTGTCACGGTTTCTTTTAGATTTTTTAGGTCTATTTCTAGAATGCGATCGCAAATTCTAACGAAATGTTGATTGCGGAGTAAGTTTCCAGTAATCTTTTGTTTGTCGAAATCTTAAGTTTTAGGGTTTGTTTTGATATTTTAGTCTGGTTGTTTTTGGTGACGGAAATTGGCAGCATTTCTTCCCATAATTGGGCCTCTTTGGGGTCGATTGCTTATTTTTCGTGTTTTCGGCGATCGCTCAGGAATTTCTTTATTATCAGGAATAATTCCTTTTTGCGATGAGGAAGAAACATCACTCAAACTTTCGGCTGGTTTGATAACGAGGCCAGATAAACTGCCACAAATTAAAGGAAAAGTTGGATTAAATGTGACATTAACCAAACTATCTAAAAAGAAAAGAGCTAAGCTGACCGATAAAACCGCAGCAGGTGCAACTTTGGGATGAAACCAAGTTTTGGCTGGATAACGAAAAGCAGCAAAGATGAAAACGGGTGTCAATAAACTCAGAGTAAATACTATTAAGCCATAGATGCCATTCTGTCCAAAAATAATAATCCAATAACTATCTGTAACGGAAACATCAACTAATTCGCCACGCCAATTATAATCATAGGCACGATTCCGTCCCCAGCCGCCCCAACCCAAAAGCGGTTTTTCTTGGGCTTTTGCTCTTAATAATTTCTCATTTTTAAACCGAAATTCTAAGGATTCTGCTCTCTCAGAATTATAATTTCCTGACACAAAATCTGTTATTTCTTCCCCATTAAAACTCCCTGTAACACCTAGAAATAGATAATAAATCATCAATCCCATTAATAGAAAAAGGGGAAAACTAGAACGAATCCATTTTGCCACGAAAAGAATGATCAAACCATAAATCAAATATCCATAGGCACCAGATGATTTAATCAGAATAAATGTGACTGTTAAAATGCAGACGAAAAGAAAAATTGGCTGTCCCCAAACTTCAGTAATCGTTTTACTTTGCCACAACCAAATGGCAATGAGCGTCACGGTGGTCATAAACATGGCTAATACTAAACCATGAGACATAAAAACATTGGGTCGCCATCCTCCTCCTCGTACTGATTGTGCAATTCCAGAATTATGAGCATAATAACCATAAATCAGATAATGAAGTTGAGGACTCATCTTAATTTCATAAAGACAGAAAGGAACGTAGATTAATCCAGCTTTTAAGATAATAATTGCTAATTCTTTGAGTCCAGAAAGATTACCTAAATAAAGACGGCCTAAAAAATAGGGTAATCCCCAAGTTGCTATTTGCTCTAAGGAAGTATTAACACCATCATATAATTCTAAATTATTGCTTAAAGAAGATAAAATGGGGCAAGTACACCAAAGAAGCATGGGAATATCAATATAATTAAATCTAAATCGACTAAATTGCTGAGCATCATAAACCAAAATACCAATAATAATGCCATAGCAAGTAGCGACCATCCCTGTATAATCGGGAATCAAAGGTAGCTTAAAACCAGCAGATTGCGGTAAAAAAAGTAAGCCACCCATAAAGGCAATAATAATAGCTTTTCTTGGTGAGTAACGAGTGAATATATATAGGGTAATAGGCAACCAAATTAGCATTGCCAGTTGTGCTTGGGGAGTCATTATTTTAAATTTAAATAATAAAGATGATGGTTATTAGTTGGACAAAAAATGAAAGAGTATTTATGAAAGTAGATAATTATTAAGTTAGCTCATTTCAGATTAACCTGCCGTAAAAAAATTCTTATAAAATTACAATTTATTTTTTCATGACACATTTCTTTAAAGATATAGATATAAGCGGTAAAAGCTTAAAACAATGCAGTAAATAACATCTGTAGTCTATCTCAAAAAGAAATTTTATATTAAGGGTTTGTCTCCAAATTATAGAGAATTAATCTCTTAATCATAAAAATTATGCGAGAATATCCTGTAATCTAGAGAACGATTATTACATTTAGCCATAAAAATAGCTATGCCCCATACAATTGTAACGGAAGTTTGTGAAGGAATTGCTGATTGTGTAGATGCTTGCCCTGTTGCTTGTATTCATCCTGGCCCTAATAAAAATCTGAAAGCAATGGACTGGTATTGGATTGATTTTTCAACTTGTATTGATTGTGGAATTTGTTTTCAGGTGTGTCCTGTAGAAGGTGCTATTCTGCCTGAGGAGCGGCCAGATTTACAAAAAACTCCTTAAATATTGTCAATAAATTGTCGGTTAATATTCTCTTAAATAGGCAACTGAACACAATGTTAATAAAGGAATAAATAAGAATGAGCAATTTGTTAGAAGTTGACAACGTTTATGCGGGCTATGTCAAAGATCTACCGATCTTGCAAGGAATTAATTTTGTCATTAAGCCTGGTGAATTGGTGACGGTTATTGGGCCGAATGGAGCAGGAAAATCAACTTTAGCAAAAACGGTTTTTGGTTTATTGACTCCTAGTCAAGGAAAAATACTTTTTAAAGGGGAAAATATTGCTGGATTGCCTGCTGATCAAATTGTTCGTCGAGGAATGTGTTATGTTCCCCAGGTTTCAAATGTTTTTGCGGCCTTAACAGTGGCAGAAAATTTAGAAATGGGGGCTTTTTTGGAGAAGGGTTCTTTAAAATCACTCAAACAAAAAATTTATACCATGTTTCCCAAGTTAGCTGAACGTCGTCATCAAAAAGCAGGAACTTTATCAGGTGGTGAACGACAAATGTTAGCAATGGGCAGAGCTTTAATGTTAGATCCCGATTTACTTCTTTTAGATGAACCTTCTGCTGCTTTGTCTCCCCTTTTGGTTAAAGATGTATTTGAGCAAATTAAAGCTATTAATGCAACAGGAAAAGCAATTGTTTTAGTTGAACAAAATGCAAAACAAGCATTAATGATGGCAGATCGGGGTTATGTCTTAGAACATGGCAAAGATAAACTTGAAGGAACGGGAAAATCTCTCTTAAATAATCCAATGGTTGGTGAGCTTTATTTGGGAGCATCTTATCACGGTAAGCATTAAATTTTTGCTTTTATTAGTTCTTTGAATAGACTAGTTTTTACTTTAAATTTTAATAATAAATTATTAGAAGAAACTCATTAAGTTCTAATTAATAAAAGATAAATTGTTTAATGTTCTTTGTTGGTTAGCGATATTTAAAAAAAAAGTTACATCATCAACTATTCAGATAAACTATTTTTAATCTTATATTTAGCAATCAGGAATTATTATGTATATCGTTCAAATCGCCTCAGAATGCGCTCCCGTGATCAAAGCTGGCGGTCTCGGAGATGTGATTTATGGATTAAGTCGGGAACTGGAGATTCGGGGGCATTGTGTGGAAATTATTTTGCCAATGTATGATTGTATGCGTTATGACCATATTTGGGGACTGCATGAAGCCTATGAAAACCTGATGGTGCCTTGGGACGGTGGCGCGGTTCATTGTTCCGTTTTTTGTGGTTGGGTGCATGGTCGTCTTTGCTTTTTTATTCGTCCCCATTCGCCTGAAAACTACTTTGATCGGGGTCACTACTATGGTGCGAAGGATGATGATATGCGTTTTGCTTTTTTTAGTAAGGCGGCGATCGAGTTTTTATATGTTAGTAAAAAATATCCTGATATTATCCATTGTCATGATTGGCAAACAGGATTAATTCCAGTTATGTTATTCGAAATTTATAAATTTCATGGCATGGGAACACCACGAGTTTGTTATACGATTCATAACTTTAAACATCAAGGAATTTCAGGTATTAATGCACTGCGGGGAACGGGCTTAAATAATGAAGCTTATTATCTGGATTATGCTCGTTTACAAGATAATTTTAATGCTGGTGTGATTAACTTTATGAAAGGTGGCATTGTTTATTCTAATTTTGTGAATACGGTCTCACCTCATCATGCTTGGGAAGCTCGTTTTACAAACATTAGTTATGGATTAGGACATACTTTAGAAATTCATCAACAAAAATTTGGAGGAGTTTTGAATGGCATTGATTATGAAATTTGGAGTCCAGCGTTAGATAAATTTATTAACCACAATTATAATATTGATACTTTTGAAGAAAAAGCAAAAAATAAAAAAGATTTACAAAAAAGACTTTCTCTAGAAGTTTCAGATAAACCCCTGGTCTGTTTTATTGGTCGTTTGGATGAGCAAAAAGGTGTGCCTCTGGTTCATCATTCCATCTATTATTCCCTTGAACAAGGTTGTCAATTTATATTATTAGGATCGGCGACAGAACAAAGAATTAATTTGCAATTTTGGCACGAAAAAAATCATTTAAAAAATAATCCTAATGTACATTTAGAACTCGGTTTTAATGAAGAATTATCCCATTTAATTTATGCAGGAGCAGATATTATTGTAGTTCCCAGTAATTATGAACCTTGTGGCTTAACTCAAATGATTGGTTTACGTTATGGAACCGTTCCTGTTGTGCGCGGCGTAGGTGGTTTAGTCAATACGGTTTTTGATTGGGATTATGATTTAGAATATTTACCAGAAGAACGTAATGGTTTTGTTTTTTCTAATGCCGATCAATTAGGGTTAGAATCAGCATTAGGTCGGGCAATTGATCTTTATAATAAAAGTCCCAAATTATTTCGTCAACTCGCTCTACAGGGCATGGCTTATGATTATTCTTGGAATCTTCCCGGTCAAAAATATGTAGGGATTTATGATTATATTCGTTATCAATAATTACAGGTGAAAGATTAAGTTTTGGAGAATATTATTGAATTACAAGTTGAACAAGGAACGCTAAGGTTGGATCGGTGGTTGTCTTCTCAATTGGTGGATTTGTCGCGATCGCGTTTACAAAAATTAATTGAACAGGGTCAGGTTGAGCTTAATGGTCAAATTTGTCTAGAAAAACAGCATAAAATCCAAAATGGCGATCGCGTCTTGGTGACAATTCCAGTCATCAAAACCTTGTCTATCAAAGCAGAAAATATTCCTTTAGAGATTCTCTATGAAGATAGTTCTTTAATTATTATTAATAAACCTGCGGGAATGGTGGTTCATCCTTCTGCGGGTCATGCTGATGGAACACTTGTTAACGCACTTTTGGCTCACTGTCCTGATTTAACGGGCATTGGCGGAGTTGAACGTCCAGGCATTGTCCATCGACTTGATAAAGACACAACAGGCGCGATCGTGGTAGCAAAAACCGATCAAGCTTTTCAGCATTTGCAAGCCCAGCTAAAAGCGAAAACTGCCCAACGAGTTTATTGGGGAATTGTTTATGGCACGCCCAAACTGGAAACTGGAAAAGTAGATCTACCGATTGGTCGTTGTCCCTACGATCGCCAAAAAATGGATATTGTCTCCGTCGAAAAAGGTGGACGAGAAGCCGTGACCCATTGGCAAATTTTGGAACGCATGGGAAACTATACTTTAATGGAATTTCGTCTAGAAACGGGGCGTACTCATCAAATTCGGGTTCACAGCAAGCAACTTGGATTGCCGATTGTGGGTGATCCTGTTTATAGTTCAGGACATTCTTTGGGCGTAAATTTATCGGGTCAAGCTCTCCATGCCCATCAATTAACTTTGATTCATCCTGTAACGGGAGAAGTGATTTCCGCGATCGCGCCCTTACCTGAGAGTTTTACTAAACTTTTAATGGTATTGCAGATGAGAAAACGTTCTTGTTTTTAAAATATTCATTTCCTGTTCCTGTTCAATTTTGTCTTGTTACTTATTTATAGGTATTTTCTAGCAGATTGAACTTATCAAAGTTAAAATTATTAAGAAACCTTAAGCTCGATAATAATGCCTGACCTAAATACCATCCGCATCCGAGGAGCCAGACAGCACAATTTAAAAAACGTCGATCTTGATCTTCCCCGCGATCGCTTAATTGTTTTTACGGGCGTATCAGGTTCAGGGAAATCGTCCTTAGCCTTTGATACCATTTTTGCGGAAGGGCAACGGCGGTATGTGGAATCCTTGAGTTCCTATGCCAGACAATTCTTAGGACAATTGGATAAGCCCGATGTGGATGCCATTGACGGCTTGAGTCCTGCTATTTCCATTGATCAAAAATCTACGTCTCATAATCCCCGCTCCACTGTTGGTACAGTCACAGAAATTTACGATTATCTGCGCTTACTTTTTGGGCGGGCAGGTCAACCCCATTGTCCCCACTGCGATCGCAATATTGCACCCCAAACTATTGATGAAATGTGCGATCGCGTCATGACATTGCCTGATAAAACCAAATTTCAAATTCTAGCTCCCGTTGTCAAAGGCAAAAAAGGAACCCATAAACAGCTACTTTCTAGTTTAGTTTCCCAAGGATTTGTACGGGTGAGAATTAACGGTGAAGTCCGCGAACTTTCTGATTCTATTGAGTTAAAGAAAAATCAGTCCCACAATATCGAAGTTGTAATTGATCGCATGATAAAAAAAGCAGGATTAGAAGAACGTTTAAGCGACTCCCTTACTACTTGTTTAAAACAGGCAGAAGGGACGGCAATTATTGAAATTTTGAGTGCATTAGAAGAGCCAGAAAATCAGGATTTGCAATCTTCTGAGCAAGAATTAATTTCAACAGAAAAAAACACTCTTCATTCTTATTCTGAAACCAAAGAAATTATCTTTTCTGAAAACTTTGCCTGTCCCGAACATGGGGCCGTGATGGATGAATTATCGCCTCGTCTTTTCTCTTTTAATTCTCCCTATGGAGCTTGTCCTCAATGTCATGGTTTAGGGAATTTACGAGCTTTTTCAGGGGATTTAGTGGTTCCTGATCCGACTCAACCTTTGTATTCTGCGATCGCACCCTGGTCAGAAAAAGATAATTCCTATTACCTATCTTTGTTGCATAGTTTAGGAGAAGCCTTTGGCTTTAATTTACACACACCTTGGCAAAATTTAACGCCAGAACAACAACATATTTTACTTTATGGCAGTGAGAAACCTGTTTGGTTTGAAGAAGATTCTCGCTATCAACAAAGCAAAGGTTATTTTCGTGATTTTGCTGGTGTTTTAAATATTTTAGACCGCAATTATCAAGACACAACTTCTGAGTTAATTAAACAGAAATTAGAAAAATATATTGTTCATCAAGCCTGTGAAACTTGCCAGGCAAAACGCTTAAAACCTGAAGCTCTAGCCGTTCGTTTAGGGCAATATAAAATAAGTGATTTAACGAGTGTTTCGATTCGAGAATGTTTAACAAGAATTAATCAATTGGCTCTAAGTTCTCGACAAGCTTTAATAGGAGAATTGGCTCTCAAAGAAATTCGCTCTCGATTGAAATTTCTGATTGATGTGGGTTTAGATTATTTAACCCTAGATCGTGCCGCCATGACGCTTTCGGGGGGAGAAGCGCAACGGATTCGTTTGGCAACGCAAATTGGTTCGGGTTTAACGGGGGTTTTGTATGTTTTAGATGAACCGAGTATTGGGCTGCATCAACGAGATAATGGGCGATTACTGGAAACTTTGAAGAAATTGCGCGATTTAGGCAATACTTTAATTGTGGTTGAGCATGATGAAGACACAATTCGAGCGGCAGATTATTTAGTGGATATTGGCCCAAAAGCAGGCATCCATGGCGGAGAAATCGTTTGTCAAGGAGATTATAAAAACCTCTTAAAAAATAAACGCTCTTTAACAGGAGCCTATTTATCGGGCAGACAAGCGATCGCAACTCCCGCAACCCGACGACATGGCAATGGTTTATCCTTGCAACTAAAAAATTGTCGTCAAAATAATTTACAAAATATTGATGTTGAGATTCCCCTCGGCGAATTAGTTTGTGTGACAGGCGTTTCAGGTTCGGGTAAATCTACTTTAATCAATGAATTGCTCTATCCTGCTCTCCAACACCATTTAACCCGTTTAATTCCTTTACCCAAAAATTTAGGAGAAATAAAAGGTCTAGAGGCGATCGATAAAGTGATTGTCATTGATCAGTCTCCCATTGGACGCACACCACGTTCTAATCCTGCGACTTATACGGGAATTTTTGACTCAATTCGAGAAATTTTTACCCAAACCATTGAAGCCAAAGCACGGGGCTATAAGGCGGGACAATTTTCTTTTAATGTCAAAGGAGGACGTTGTGAAGCCTGTTTGGGGCAAGGTGTGAATGTGATTGAGATGAATTTTTTGCCCGATGTTTATGTGCAGTGTGATGTCTGTAAAGGTGCGAGATATAACCGCGAAACCTTGCAAGTGAAATATAAAGGTTTATCGATCGCCGATGTTTTAGGATTGACCGCCGAAGAAGCTCTCAAAGTCTTTGAAAATATTCCCCGTTCCTTTAATCGTTTACAAACTTTAGTCGATGTTGGTTTGGGCTATGTGAAATTAGGACAACCTGCTCCCACTTTATCGGGCGGTGAAGCGCAACGGGTCAAATTAGCCAGTGAATTATCGCGCAGGGCTACGGGAAAAACTCTTTATTTGATTGACGAACCGACGACTGGTTTATCGTTTTATGATATTCATCATTTGCTCAATATTTTGCAACGTTTGGTGGATAAAGGCAATTCAATTTTAGTAATTGAACACAATTTAGATGTGATTCGTTGTAGTGATTGGGTGATTGATTTAGGGCCTGAAGGTGGCGATCGCGGTGGAGAAATTATGGCGATCGGAACTCCTGAAATAGTTGCAGAAAATGTTAATTCTTATACAGGAAAATATTTAGCTCAGTCTTTAAAACAACATCCTGTTCAAAAAATATCTGCGATCGCCTAAATAACAATCAACTCAATCTTAAAAATATGCCATTAAGTTGGAATGAAATCAAAAATCGGGCGATCGCGTTTTCTCAGGAATGGCAAAATGAAAGTTCAGAGAATGCTGAAGCCAAGTCATTTTGGGACGCTTTTTTTCATGTATTTGGAATTTCGCGGCGGCGGATAGCAACTTTTGAGCAATCGGTAAAAAAATTAAATAATAAGCAAGGATTTATTGATCTTTTGTGGAAAGGTGTTATTTTAGTTGAGCATAAATCGAGTGGAAAAAGTTTAGAAAAAGCCTTCCAACAAGCGATTAATTATTTTCCTGGCTTAAAGGAACATGAGCTACCGCAATATATTTTAGTTTCCAATTTTCAGCATTTTAAACTTTATGATCTCGACACTAATCAAGAAATAGAATTCGCGCTTAAAGATTTTGTTCAAAATGTTCATTGGTTTGGTTTTATTGCAGGATACGAAAAACGGATTTATAAAGAGGGCGATCCTGTTAATATTAAAGCGGCTGAATTGATGGGAAAACTCCATGATCGTCTAGAAGAAGTTGGATATAGCGGTCATGAATTAGAGGTTTATTTAGTTAGATTATTGTTCTGTTTATTTGCCGATGATACAGGCATTTTTGAGAAAGGAATTTTTCAGGAATATATTGATTTACAAACAAAATCAGATGGCAGTGATTTGGCGATGCACTTGGTTTCAATTTTTGATATTTTAAATAAGTCATCAGAGAAAAGATCAAAAATATTAGATGAAAGTTTAGCTCAATTTCCCTATGTGAACGGCAAATTATTTGAGGAGTTTTTATCACCTGCTTCTTTTGATACTAAAATGCGAGAAATGTTATTAGAAGCTTGCAGTTTGAATTGGAGTAAAATTTCTCCCGCAATTTTTGGGTCAATGTTTCAAGCAGTTATGAATCCAAAAGAAAGACGTAATTTAGGTGCGCATTATACTTCAGAGAAAAATATTCAAAAGTTAATTAAGCCTTTATTTCTGGATGATTTATATTCAGAATTTGAAAAGATTAAATCTAATCAAAATAAGTTAAAAGAGTTTCATGAAAAGATTGCAAATTTATATTTTCTTGATCCTGCTTGTGGTTGTGGCAATTTTTTAATTATTACTTATCGAGAATTACGCGAGTTAGAAATTCAAGTTTTAAGAGCTTTATATAAAGATAAATTTATTGATATTCAATTATTTATTCAAGTAGATGTGGATCAATTTTTTGGGATTGAATATGATGAGTTTGCGGTCAGAATTGCGGAAGTAGCGATGTGGTTAATTGATCATCAGATGAATATTAAGGTTAGTAATGAGTTTGGGCAATATTTTGTGCGTTTACCGTTAAAGAAAGCAGCGAAAATTGTTCATGGAAATTCGTTACAGATTGATTGGGAAACAGTGGTTAAAAAGGATAAACTACATTTTATTTTAGGGAATCCTCCTTTTGTTGGAAAACAATTACAAAATACGGATCAAAAAGCTGATATGAATCGAGTTTTAGGTGATGTCAAAGGAGCAGGTGTTTTAGATTATGTTGCGGCTTGGTATATCAAATCGGCTGAATTTATTCAAAATACTAATATTCGTTGTGCTTTTGTTAGTACAAGTTCAATTTCTCAAGGTGAACAAGTTGGGATTTTATGGCAAGAACTTTTTAATAATTATAAAATCAAAATTCATTTTGCCCATCGTACTTTTAGTTGGAGTAATGAAGCTAAAGGAAATGCCGCAGTTCATTGTGTGATTATTGGTTTTGGTTTAGAAGATATTGAAAACAAGAAAATTTTTGATTATGCAGATATTAAAGGTGAAGCAACAGAAAAAAAGGCTAAAAATATCAATCCATATTTAACAGAAGGAAATGATTTAATTGTATTAAAAAGGACTAAACCTATTTGTAATGTTCCTGAAATGCTCAAAGGTAGCCAACCTACGGATGGTGGTAATCTTTTAATGACTAATGAGGAAAAAGATCTTCTCTTACAAAAAGAACCAAATTGTCAACAATTTATTAGACCTTTTTTGGGTTCAGAAGAATTTATTAACAACAAAAAAAGATGGTGTTTATGGTTAGTAAATATACAACCTAATGAATTAAAATCGATGCCTCATGTTTTGGGACGTATTGAAAAAGTCAAGCAGATGCGTTTAGCAAGCAATAAAAAACCGACTGTTGCATTAGCACAAACACCTTCTATTTTTACTGAAATTCGACAACCACTTACAAATTATCTTGCTGTTCCTGAAGTTTCATCTGAGAGAAGAAAATATATTCCGATTGGATTCTTATCATCTGATATTATTGCAAGTAACAAAATTCAATTAATCCCTAATGCAACACTTTATTTATTCGGAATATTAACTTCAGAAATGCACATGACTTGGGTAAAATATGTTTGTGGACGTTTGGAAAGTCGATTAGATTACTCAAGTACAATTGTTTATAATAACTATCCTTTTCCTGAAAATATCACCGACAAACAAAAACAAAAAGTTGAAACTTGCGCGCAAAAAGTTTTAGATACCAGGGCAAAATATCCTGATAGTAGCCTTGCCGATTTATATGATCCTTTAACAATGCCGCCCGACCTCACAAAAGCTCATCAAAATCTCGATAAAGCTGTTGATTTGTGTTATCGTCCCCAAATTTTTGTTAATGAATTAAATCGCATAGAATATTTATTTAACTTGTATGAAAACTTAATCGCTCCCTTATTAAAAACTGAAAAGAAAACTCGATCTAAGCGTAGATAAAAATAGAGTAATTGCTTCAATTTCAGCTTTCAAATACAGACTGAAGAAATTAGCAATACCCACGCTCTCAGAAGACTCAGATTAGAACGTAGAATGACTTCTTGTCAATGGGTTTATAATTGTTCCACTAATCTTTGAAATGGTTGCCAATTATCATCATTTGCGATCGCCGCCCAAACTTCTTCAATCAAAGGACGTAATGGCACAGTTGCTGGATTAAAAGCTTTTAGGCGATCGCCCATTTTAATAAATTCAGACTTTGGCAAAGAAGTTAAAACTGAATAATAAAGAGCTTTCCAAGAAGACCAATCTGCATTTTCTAAAGCAACATTTTCTAAAATAACTGTCGCATCTTCTCGCCATCCTAAATTAAAATTATTAGTTAATTCTGTAAAAAATTGATGATAACCGATCTGACTTTCTTGTAATAATTCAACGGTTTTTTCGACTAAATCTTGTGCATCAGAAACGATAGGCAATCCCAACTTTTGCAACATTAAAGCTTGATAATAATTCTGATAATCTTCATCAAAAAAGTTTAATATTCCATCTAATTCTGAAGTCGGAATAACCATTCCCAGAGGAACTTGTAATAACTCCAAATTAAGACGACAAATCAAAGGTTGATTACCGTAACTATATCGTCCGCCATAATCAAAATAAGCCGCCGTAAAACGAGGATTATAAGTATTAATAAAAGCATAAGGGCCATAGTCAAAACTTTCTCCCGTAATCGACATATTATCTGTGTTTAAAACCCCATGACAAAAACCCGCAGCCATCCATTTTGCAGCTAATTGAGCCACTCTTCTGACTAATTCTCGATAAAATTCGATATATTTTTCTGGGTTCTGACTAATAACTTCTGGGTAATAAATATCAATCACATGATCTAATAACTTTTGAATAAGATCAGGACGTTTAATATAATATAATCGCTCAAAAGTTCCAAAACGAATATGCGACCGACTAAACCGAATCATCACAGACGATCGCGTTGGAGATGGTTCATCGCCGCGCCAAAGACCTTCTCCTGTTTCAATTAAACTCAAACACCGAGACGTAGTTACACCTACTGAATGCAGTGCTTCTCCCGCCAAAACTTCCCTAATACCACCTTTTAAAGTCAATCTGCCATCGCCACTACGAGAATAGGGTGTTATCCCCGATCCT
Source organism: Snowella sp. SOY_38_metabat_116 (assembly GCA_031396835.1). Classification (GTDB taxonomy): domain Bacteria; phylum Cyanobacteriota; class Cyanobacteriia; order Cyanobacteriales; family Microcystaceae; genus Snowella. The sequence goes on along the minus strand of JANNLO010000307.1, from coordinate 24,224 downwards.
TTCGTCCCAAAGTCATAAAGTTGTCCATCAATGCCCCGCACTTGACCGTATAAAAAACCACGACCATCGCCCAAATAAGGATTATATTCTCCAAATTGATAGCCATGATAACGGAGAGCTAAAAGAGGTGTAATGCTCTTAAATTTGCCAAAAGCTTCGATAAAATGCTCATCTGTAACGATTTGACTGGATAACCCTATTTTAGATAACAGAGAATCATTACGAAAACGAAGGATCTGTTGGGGAAATTCAGCCGCATTCACTAAATCAAAATAGTCATTCCCTAAACTTTCTATGGCACGTTCGTAGGGAAGAGATAAAAAAGGATTTTCGGCGTTATTGATCATTTTTAGCGTTTAAGAAAGGGGCGATTTAATGTTATTATCCAACTTGAATTTAACACGCTTCTTGTGAATAAATTTAAAATAAATTGCAGTTATCTTACGTTTAAAAATTAATAATTTTATAAAACTTTGCCATGTTAGCCAAAAGAATTTTGCCTTGTTTGGATGTGAATGCGGGACGAGTTGTCAAGGGCGTAAATTTTGTAGATCTCAAGGATGCAGGTGATCCAGTTGAATTAGCGAGGCTTTATAACGAGGCAGGGGCGGATGAGTTGGTTTTTCTCGATATTACTGCCACTCATGAAGGACGAAACACGATGATTGATGTCGTTTATCGCACAGCCGAAGAGGTTTTTATTCCTTTGACGGTGGGAGGCGGGATTCAATCCTTAGAAAATATTAAAAATTTGTTACGTGCAGGTGCCGATAAGGTGAGTATTAATTCAGCCGCCGTTCGTAATCCCAATTTGATTAATCAAGCCAGCGATCGCTTTGGATCTTCTTGTATTGTTGTGGCTATTGACGCAAGAAGCCGCAATGATCCGCAAAATTTAGGTTGGGATGTATATGTGCGAGGCGGTCGAGAAAATACGGGTCTTGATGCGATCGCCTGGGCAAAAGAACTAGCGCAACGAGGAGCAGGAGAATTATTAATCACCAGTATGGACGCAGATGGAACCCAAGCAGGCTATGACTTATCCCTCACTTCTGCGATCGCCGAGCAAGTCGAAATTCCTGTGATTGCTTCAGGTGGGGCGGGCAATTGTGAACACATTTATCAAGCTCTCACCCAGGGAAAAGCCGAAGCGGCCCTATTGGCATCCTTGTTACATTACGGTCAGTTGACGATCGCAGAAGTCAAAACTTACCTGCACCAGCATCAAGTTCCTGTCAGACTAACCTAAAAACTAGATAAGAAAGAAAAGCTTAAGTTATATATTTTCGCGTTCCCATGTTTATGAATTGTATTAAAATAGAAAGATAAGTTAACAAATTTTAATATATGTTAGTTCCCATTCTCATTTTTGATGTCGCTTTAGTGGCTTGGTCTTTGCACTTAATGCAACAAGCTGTCGAGGAACAAGAGTTTTCCTTGATGTTGGCAGGAATTTTGGTTGCTTTGGCGGCGGCGGCCATGCTGGTTGTTTATTTTTTGATGGGAAATTGTATTGCTCATATCAGTCAGATTTCCTATTAATTCCCGATAATTGGGGATTCATTCATAAAATCAAAATTGCTATTAATATAAAAAATAAAAAATTAATCAGGTTCCACTGAAATTTCTTCATACATAACCAACAGAATGGGCATGGGTTATGGGTAAAAATAGATATATGCGCTTTTTTTCTCTTTGTGTTTTGACATTAGGATTAACAATTTCTGCAAAATCAATTTGGGCAACCGAATTAAAAAATCGGGTTTTGCGTCCTCAAGATTTGGCCATTGTGCAGCAAACCCAGGTAACTCCATCTGCTCAATTTCAACATCGCCAAAAACAACTTGATCTGATTCGTCCAGAAAAATATGATTTGAGTGTTTATGCCGTCACAGATGCAAATGAAACTCACTGGCGCAAAACGCTCTGGGCAACCGCTTTATTGGAACCCCAGCAACCTTATGTTGCTAATGCTTTAGTCGAGATTCTAGAACTCACGAATCGCAATGATCTTTCCAATTCTCAAATTCGCACGGTTCAGATGGCAATGCAGATTGGAACCCAATTATTTTTGAGTAATTCTCAATTTTATGCGGACATCGGTGATCGCTTCAGGCAAACCGTAGAACTCAGTCCCGATCCCGAATGGACAGGTATGGCTCTCTCTGCTCTCGTTCAGGGTGGTTTAAGCCAAGAAATCGCTAAGGAACAATTAGAAAAGACAAAAATTCGATTTAGTGGGATCAATAATTTATCCTTAAAAGTTGCTTTAAGTGATATTGAAAATCAAATTAATCCATCCCCAAATCCGCCTTTAATTGATTTACTCAACTGGCAAATTCTTCCTGAACAAACTCATTTTTATGTCTTCTGTCGCCGTGATCCTAGTATTCTCTGTCGAGCCGTAATTAAAGACCGCAATGGTAAATTTGTCAGGGAAAATTCTCGCCCTAATGCACCTATTTGGTCAGTTCCGTTGTTAACTCGCTCTTTACATGGTTTACGTTGGAATTTTATTAGGGGAAATACACCTCAAGGAATTTATCGCATTGAAGGCATTATGCCCCGTTCTGAAAAACCTTATTTTGGAGCCTATGGTCAATTTCCCTTGCTTAAGGTTTTTCTACCTTTTGAATTGGGTGTAAAGTCTTTTGTAGCGTCCCAATCAGCACAATTGTCGAATAATATTCAGCATTATCAAAATCTTTTGCCTCCTAGTTGGCGAGGTTTTGCTCCCATAGAACAGTCTTATTGGGCAGGAAATTTGGGGCGATCGCTAATTCGAGTGCATGGCAGTGGTGAGTTTCCCAGTTTTTTTGCAAACAATAGCCGTTATCCTCAAAGTTATGGTTGGAATCCAGCGATCGGTTGTTTATCTGCAAAAGAACTTTACAAAGATGATGGCAGCTTGAAAGAAGCGGATATGCCCAAAATTCTTCAGGCTTTAAGTCAAGCAGGAGGCGGCAAAATTGAAGGTTATATGATTGTTAGTCAAGTTGATAGTAATAGTAATAGTAATCAGCCAATTTCTTTAGCAGAAATAGAAGCAGTTATTCAGACAAAACCATGATTTTATATTGTGTAAACTAAGAAAATGCGATCGCTATTTTTCATTTCTTTTATTCATAAACCAAGTCTGTAATTGTTCCCGACAAGGCATTTCTAAAATACCAGAAATAACTTTTAAACGATGATTAGAAGCAGGACTATCAGGCAAATTAAGCACAGTACGAATGGTTCCACTTTTGGGATCATCAACTCCATAAACCAGCAATCCTAAACGAGCTTGAATAATTGCGCCCGTACACATAGGACAGGGTTCGAGAGTCACATAAAGCGTCAAATTTTCCAAATGCCAGGTTTTTAACTGTTGACTTGCCGCTCGAATTGCCAAAACTTCCGCATGGGCCGTTGGATCATGATCTCGTTCTTTACGATTATTACTTTCTGCAATTATTAGACCCTTGCTATCAACAATAACCGCTCCCACAGGAATATCTCCCGCTTGTCCTGCGATCGTTGCTAACTTTAATGCTCGTTCCATCCACCGACAATGATTTTGGTAAGACAGCATCTCTATCATGATTGATCAAATATTTAAAAGAATCACTAGCCCATCTTTTTCTAGATCTTCACCAAAAAAGCAGAAAAAAGGGAGCCACAACTCCCCTAAAAGTATTAATAACTAATATCTATTAATTAGCAACACCACCAGAAGCTTGAAGACGAGCGCGAGCTTTCTTAACTGCTTGGTTAGCTTGTAATTGTTTAGATTTATTATCACTACGGTTGGCTTCTTCTAACTTAGTTTGGGCTTCACTATATTCGGTTTTTGCAACTTCTTTATCAATGTTGTCACCAATTTCTGCTGAATTAACCAGGACTCTAACCTCATTATTTTCAACTTCTGCAAAGCCGCCCATCACCGCGATATTTTTCCAGTCTTTACCTGGACGAACTCGCATCACGCCAATTTCTAGTGCAGTTAAAAGAGCCGCGTGATTATTTAAAATACCCATTTGTCCCGTCGTACTAGGGAGAATCACTTCCTGCACCTCATCATCCCAAACCACCTTGTCAGGGGTAATAACTCTTACTGTTAATGTCATCTTTTTATTAATTGATAACTGAATAATTGATAATTAACAATTGATAATTGACAGTGTTTAGTTAACGACAGAAAAAGAGTTCAACCGAATAATTTAGCTTTACCCTTCAAACTATCAATTATCCACTATCAATTATCAATTAAGATTTAGCCTTTGATCTTGGCCGCTTTAGCTTTTACTTCGTCGAGGTTGCCGACCATATAAAACGCTTGTTCAGGTAAGCTATCTAATTCACCAGCAAGAATAGATTTAAAGCCACTGATCGTGTCATCGAGGGTGACATATTTACCAGGAGAACCAGTAAACACTTCAGCCACAAAGAAAGGTTGAGACAAGAAACGCTCAATTTTCCGCGCCCGATCTACGGTTAAGCGGTCTTCTTCAGACAATTCATCTAAACCAAGAATGGCAATAATATCTTGTAGTTCTTTGTAACGTTGCAGAGTGGATTGAACTTCACGCGCCGTATCATAATGGTCTGCACCAACGATCGCAGGTTGAAGCATGGTGCTAGTGGAATCTAGGGGATCAACCGCAGGATAAATTCCTTTAGAAGCCAAACCACGAGATAACACTGTTGTTCCATCCAAGTGAGCAAAAGTCGTTGCAGGAGCGGGATCAGTCAAATCATCGGCGGGAACATAAACCGCTTGAATGGAAGTGATCGAACCTTCTTTGGTAGAAGTAATCCGTTCTTGTAAATCGCCAACGTCCGTACCCAAAGTAGGCTGATAACCAACCGCAGAAGGCATCCGTCCAAGCAACGCCGATACTTCTGAACCTGCTTGTACAAAGCGGAAAATATTATCAATAAAAAGCAATACGTCTTGTTTGTTGACATCACGGAAATATTCCGCCATCGTCAAAGCTGAAAGACCAACTCGCATTCTGGCTCCAGGTGGTTCGTTCATCTGCCCATAAACTAAGGCAATTTTAGACTCTTCAGGATGCTCAGAATTGATCACGTTGGATTCGATCATTTCGTTGTAGAGGTCATTTCCTTCACGGGTGCGTTCGCCCACACCACCGAAAACTGACACACCACCATGTTGAATCGCAATATTATTGATCAATTCCATCATGATCACGGTCTTGCCCACACCAGCACCACCAAAAAGACCAATTTTTCCACCTTGACGGTAAGGAGTCAGTAGGTCAATAACTTTAATCCCCGTCTCAAAAACTTTGGGTTTGGTTTCTAAGTCGGTTAATTTTGGGGCGGGGCGGTGAATGGGAGAAGTTTGAGTGGCGTTTACAGGGCCTTTTTCATCCACAGGCTCACCTAAAACGTTAAAAATACGTCCTAAAGTACAAGTGCCGACGGGAACGCTAATGGGAGCCCCCGTATCTATAACATCCATACCACGTACCATCCCATCGGTAGTACTCATGGCAACGGCGCGAACCTGATTGTCACCGAGGAGTTGCTGAACTTCACAGGTAACGGCTACATCCTGTCCAGCAGAATTTTTACCTTGAACTTTAATGGCATTATAAATTCGGGGCAGTTTACCACTGGGGAATCGGGCATCGATAACGGGCCCAATAATTTGTGTGATTTTACCAATTGCTTTTTCTTGTACGGCTACCATACTGATTGTTTAAGGATTTACTTATAATAGGACTATAGGACAAGTGTTAATTTTTTTGGGTTTCCCGTTCAGTAGTGTATCATCTCTGGGGGATCAAGAAAGAATTTAAAGGATGGAAAAATAGGGCAAACGCATAAAAAATATAGTTGCTGACCCAGGGCGAATTCTAGACTTAATCAGTAAAAGTGCTTAAAGGCTGAAATACTTGACTTGCAAGGATCAAAAAAATTCAGGCGATCGCCCTAGACTCAAGCTCGACTTTATCAAATGACGGAAATGAATTTGATATAATGGATTGCCTCTTTGCAAATTAACCTTTTTATTGCTCATCAAGTTTAAATTTATATGTTACAAGCTGGAATTGTCGGACTGCCTAATGTCGGGAAATCAACTCTTTTTAATGCTCTGGTTGTAAATGCTAAGGCGGAGGCTGCAAATTTTCCATTTTGTACGATTGAACCAAATGTGGGAGTTGTTTCTGTTCCTGATGATCGCTTAGAAATACTTGCAAAAATCAGTCAATCTGCTAAAATTGTGCCAACTCGCATGGAATTTGTGGATATTGCGGGATTGGTGAAAGGAGCTAGCCAAGGAGAAGGGTTAGGAAATCAATTTTTAGCAAATATTCGGGAAGTGGATGCGATCGTTCATGTGGTGCGCTGTTTTGATGATGATGATATTATTCATGTTTCTGGTGTTGTGGATCCCGCCCAAGATATTGAAGTCATTAATTTAGAGTTAGCTTTGGCTGATTTATCCCAAGTTGAAAAACGTTCAGATCGAGCAAAAAAACAAGCCAAAGGCAATAAAGATCTGCAAGTTGAAATTGAAGTTTTAGAAAAAATCTTAGCTCTTTTAAATGAGGGAAAACCTGCTCGTCAACTTTCTTTAACTGAAGAAGAAGAGTTATTGATTAAACCCTTAGGCTTATTAACTCGTAAACCGATTATTTTTGCCGCAAATGTTTCAGAAGAAGATTTAGCAACGGGTAACGCTTGGGTAGAAAAAGTTCGAGAAATTGCGGCTCTAGAAGGGGCAAAAGTAGTCATTGTTTCGGCTCAAGTGGAAGCAGAATTATTGGATTTACCCAAAGCAGAACAACTAGATTATTTATCTTCCCTTGGCGCGACAGAAGGGGGACTAAAATCCTTAATTAGAGCGACTTATGAGTTGTTAGGATTACGGACTTATTTAACCACTGGGCCTCAAGAAACTCGTGCCTGGACAATTCACTCAGGAATGAAAGCACCTCAAGCAGCAGGAGTTATTCATACAGACTTTGAACGAGGTTTTATTCGGGCAGAAACAGTAGCTTTTGCTGATTTAGTTGCAACGGGTGGAATGCAAGCGGCTAAAGAAAAAGGATTGGTTCGCAGTGAAGGAAAAGAATATGTCGTCCAAGAGGGAGATGTACTGTTATTCCGCTTTAATGTTTAAATAATAGATATTTAAATCTGATTTAATTTAGGAGCTAAAACATGAATCCCATTGGTTTATTAGTGGCTTGGTTAATAACTTCCGTTAGTTTGTTTTTGATTTCTAAATTGCCGACAGGGGTGGAAATTAGCAGTTTTCAAAAAGCGTTAATTTCTGCCGTTGTTTTTGGGTTACTCAATGCTTTTGTTCGTCCTGTTATTGCGTTTTTTGCTTTTCCCCTCACCTTTTTGACTTTTGGTTTATTTTCGATTGTCATTAATGCGATTATTTTTGGATTAGCCGCCGCTTTAGTGGATGGTTTTACTCTCAGATGGGGAATTTGGAGTGCTTTAATTGGAGCCGTTTTATTGGGTTTTATCAACTCTCTAATTTATCAATTGTTACCCGTTTAGTTTAATGTGGCGATCGCGTTTTAATAAAAAAATATTAAGGCGTGATCTCATTTTTTAAATTAGGATTTAATATGACCAAAATATTATATGAAACGGATTACAATCAATGGGTCAATGAAACCGTGCAACAACTACGAGAGCGACAATTTGATGGTGTGGATTGGGACAATTTAATTGAAGAAATTGAAGATCTGGGAAAAAGCCAAAAACGAGCATTAGAAAGCTTTTTAACCCGTTTAGTTGAACATCTTTTAAAACTCTGCTATTGGGAATCTGAAAAAGAAAGAAACGGCAATCATTGGAAATCAGAAATTGTTAATTTTCGTTATCAAATTCATAAAAGGTTAAAAGAATCACCAAGCCTTAGCGCAGAATTAGAATCTATTTATATTGAAATTTTTCCCGTCGCGATTAAATCTGTTTCCCAATTATTTTTTTTAGAAAAAGACGTTTATATTTCCCTCGAAAAAACCTTAGATAATGACTGGTTTTCTGAATAATTTTTGGATAATTTTGGATAATAAGTCGAATTAAATTATGAATACTCAAAACCTAGTAGAAAAACCTTACATCGATTTTTCCGATCATATTCAACTGCCAGAAATAAATAGAAACTATGCTTATTCCCCTAACTCGCGAAACTTTTGAACAAATGATTCCTCTCATTGCAACGGGATCACAATATTCCTATGTTTGGGGAAATTGGAATGATTTTTTACGGCGATTATTGATTTCTTTAGTAATTGTTGTTGGTCTCTGGATTGTTGGTTTATTATTCGGAAAAACGGGTGAATCATTAAAGTTATTACTCTATTTTATTGGTGGACTTTATTGGTTTTGGTCGCCTGTTTATGTTGCCAGTATTCGTAATAATACTTATCGTCGTTATCCTTATGCAGGATTTTGGCGCGGAAAAGTTTTAGATGTATTTATTACCGAAGATTTGATAAATGAAGAACAACGAGCCAATAAATTTGGGGAATTAGAAATTATTGAAAATCGAGAACGGCGTATTAATGTTGAAGTCGGCGATCGCGAAGGATTTCGGGCGACTATCCAAGCTCCTGTCAAACGCAGTTATAAACCGATCGCCAAAGGTCAAATTGCAGAGATGTTAATTTTATCAAAACAACCCGAATTAGAACGAATTGATAAAATTACGGACATTTATTTACCCCAATTTGATTTGTGGGTGGGAGATTATCCCTATTTACGGCGGGATTCTTTCAAACTTATTAGCAGTGAATTGGGTGGTGTTGGCAAAACAGGATCATCTCGTCCCCCGAATACCAAAGTTCGTAAGCGTTTACGTTAAGAGAATGTAATAAAGACTCGGTTTTTAAAAAAGTTAATAAATTTTAACGAAGTCATCTTTAAGCCTGTTTCTCTCATCTCAAAACTTAGTTAGACGGTTTTTTATGGACTTTATTCATAGACTTAAATCTATCAAAGTAATTGACATTAATCAGATTGATAGTCGATTTTCCCTGTTGTAACGTGGTCTTAAGGATAAATACTCAAAGGATTTTTGTGATCGCGTTCAATATTTATCTTTTGTAGCTATTTAATATAAATAAATATATAAATATGATTAAAAAAGAATTTTAAAGCTTTTATTCAATCCTAAGCGATTTATTAATAACAATTCATTTATATAATCTTATTTGCTTCTATTTAAACCATTTTTTAAAATAGCAAAGACTTTCATTTCTCAACAACTTAGTCAATAATGCAAATAACGACATAAATGTAAAATCCACTTAAACGAAATTACTAGGAGAAAAGACTTTGACTTTAACACTCGCAGTTTACGGAAAAGGCGGCATCGGCAAATCCACAACAAGTTGCAATATCTCCACAGCTTTGGCAAAACGGGGTAAAAAAGTCTTACAAATCGGCTGTGACCCCAAACACGACAGCACCTTTACCCTGACAGGCTTTCTCATTCCCACCATCATTGACACCCTGCAAGAAAAAGATTTCCATTACGAAGACATTTGGCCCGAAGATGTCATCTACAAAGGTTATGCAGGCGTTGATTGTGTAGAAGCGGGTGGCCCTCCTGCGGGTGCGGGTTGTGGCGGCTATGTTGTTGGCGAAACCGTTAAATTGCTCAAGGAATTAAACGCCTTTGATGAATATGACGTGATTTTATTTGATGTCCTCGGTGACGTGGTTTGTGGTGGTTTTGCGGCTCCCTTAAACTATTCAGATTATTGTTTAATCGTCACAGACAATGGTTTTGATGCTTTGTTTGCAGCCAATCGTATTGCCGCTTCCGTTCGGGAAAAAGCTCGGACACACACTTTACGGTTAGCAGGTTTAATTGGCAATCGCACTTCCAAACGGGATTTGATTGATAAATACATCGAAGCTGTTCCTATGCCTGTGCTAGAAATTTTGCCTTTGATTGAAGATATTCGGATTTCCCGCGTCAAGGGAAAAACCTTATTTGAAATGGCAGAAAATGATCCTTCTTTAGATTATGTTTGTGATTATTATTTGAATATTGCCGATCAAATTTTATCTTTACCAGAAGGCGTAATTCCTAACGATGTTCAAGATCGGGATTTATTCAGTTTATTGTCTGATTTCTATCTCAATCCTGAAAAACCTGCGAACAAACCTGCGGAAAAAGAGTTGGAATTAATGATGGTTTAAGTTCCTGTAGGGGCTTATAGCGTACGCCCTTTATTCAATATAAAAATCTTGGAGAACTAAAAATGACCGTTGCTATCGAAAACACTGCCCCTTCCGAACTTAACTTTGAATGCGAAACAGGCAATTATCATACCTTTTGTCCCATTAGCTGTGTCGCCTGGCTTTACCAAAAAATTGAAGACAGTTTCTTCCTCGTCATCGGCACTAAAACCTGTGGTTACTTCCTGCAAAATGCAATGGGAGTCATGATTTTTGCCGAACCCCGTTATGCGATGGCCGAACTCGAAGAAGGGGATATTTCTGCCCAACTCAATGATTACGCCGAACTCAAACGCCTTTGTTTGCAAATTAAACGCGATCGCAATCCGAGTGTGATTGTCTGGATCGGCACTTGTACGACTGAAATCATCAAAATGGACTTGGAAGGACTTGCCCCTAAACTAGAAGCCGAAATTGGTATTCCTATCGTCACGGCACGAGCTAATGGCTTAGATTATGCCTTTACCCAAGGAGAAGATACCGTTCTCGCCTCAATGGTGCATAAATGTCCGAGTCCCATTCAGGTGAAAGCAGAAGGCGAAAAAGAAGAACGAAATTCCATTCAAAAATTGCTCAACTTTGGCCGCAAAAAAGAAGATATTAAACAGGAAAATAGCGAGTTTGTCGATCATCCGCCCCTCGTTCTTTTTGGTTCTTTACCCGATCCCGTTGTCACCAATTTGACTTTGGAATTGAAAAAACAAGGCGTTCAAGTCTCAGGTTGGCTTCCTGCTAAACGTTACACCGAATTACCTGTAATTGATGAAGGTTACTATGTGGCAGGCGTTAATCCTTTTTTAAGTCGGACTGCAACAACCTTAATGCGTCGCCGTAAATGCAAACTCATCGGCGCACCATTCCCCATTGGCCCCGATGGAACCCGCGCTTGGATTGAAAAAATTTGCTCGGTTTTAGGCGTAGAACCCAAGGGATTAGCGGAACGAGAAGCTCAAATTTGGGAAAGTTTAGAGGATTATCTCCAGTTAATTCGTGGCAAATCGGTCTTTTTAATGGGTGATAATCTGCTGGAAGTTTCCCTAGCGCGTTTTCTCATCCGTTGTGGCATGACTTGTCAGGAAATCGGCATTCCTTATATGGACAAACGCTATCAAGCGGCAGAATTAGCTTTGCTGGAAAAAACTTGTCAGGAAATGGGCGTTCCTTTACCGACAATTGTGGAAAAACCTGATAACTATAACCAAATTCAACGGATTTATGAACTAAAGCCTGATTTAGTGATTACAGGTATGGCTCACGCAAATCCTTTGGAAGCAAGGGGAATTAATACAAAATGGTCTGTTGAGTTTACTTTTGCACAAATTCACGGTTTTACCAATGCTCGCGATATTTTGGAATTGGCAACTCGTCCTTTGCGTCGCAATAATAACTTAAAAGAGTTAGGTTGGGAAAAATTAGTGAAAGAAGAGGCAAGAGTTTAAAACTAAGATCGCGATCACGGATATTCTTTTATCTAAAATCGCATAATGCAGAAGATCTGTTGGGATATAAGGGCTAAAATAGCTGAATTAGAAAAATTTTAGCCATTCTTGGCTTATTACCCAACAGCTTTACAAAGAATCATTTAAATTCGACATTTAGTAGATTAAACTCCATAAAGTGATTTTTGGCGGTTAAATGGGATTTCTGATGTTCTCAATCTGCGAAATGGGAGTTCTGCACTAAATACAATTTAATTTGGTATTAGTTTTTTACGTTCATCTATAAATTGGCTAATTTCGATCGCAAATTTAGGATGGATTGTAGTCAAATGGATAATCGCCTGGGGAGCAATGCTGATAACAGTGGCAGTTTGGATCACTTTTGCAGAGAAGGGACTAGGTTCGAGAGGAAAAAAGACCATTTCACCTAAAAAATCACCTTCCGATAAATAAGTAATTTCTTGATTCTGACCAACTTGATTCTTGACTGAGAGTAAAACCTGACCACTTAAGAGGAGATAAAACGATTTATCAAATACGCCACTTACTACAATTTCTTCGCCAATACCAAATAACTCTACCGTCGTATATTGCGCCAGGTATTGGATGTTTGCTGAGTCTAAACAGACAAAGAGGGACTGCGATCGCAGAATTTCAATCAAGCGTTCGGGGGTGCTACTGGAACCGATGGGCGAATCGGTAATCTTGTATTCTATTTTATCGGCAAACGGAACATGAAGATGATTACGACGAATCGCATAATAAGCACGAGCAAGAAAGGCATCTTCAATTGCTTCTCTGTCGCTATAGTTCGTAATAAAAAAGCGAATTTCATATTCGATATAACTATTTTTATAGATTTGGGGATCAACTTCGGGCAACGGATGAGCATGAATACCTTCTACAGAAAGAGCCACTGCACGGAGCGTTTGGCGCACTAGATTGGGATGATCTTCGTAGGAAAATGGCATTCTTAGGCGGATGGCATGGAGCGGATCGAGTAGGGTGAAATTGCAGATGTTTTCTTTGCCCAGATTGCCGTTAGGAATGATGATGATGTCCCGATCAATCGTTTTGAGCCGCACCGCTCTCCAGTTGATTTCAATAACTTCTCCTTCTAAATCGGCTATTTTAATCCAGTCGCCTACTTTGAAGGGGCTTTCGATAATTAGTAAAAAACCTGAGACTAAATTGCTGAGAGTATCTTGCAGAGCTAGAGCCATCACCAAAGAGCCAACTCCCAGCGCACCTACAATTTTAGTTAAATCAACCTTCCAAATTTGAGCCATCACATAGCCAAAGATACTGAGTAGCACTAAGACACGGAGTAGTTGGAAGAGTAGGTTGGGGACATGGACTTGCCAAAGCCGTTGTTTTTTACCTGTTGCTAAAAGTGTATTGAATAGTAATAACAAGATATAGGCAAAGGCAAGCCAGAAGAGACTGCCAACAATCTGAAGGGCGAGCGATTCTTTGGGTAGATGAAAAAATTTACCCATTAACACCCAAATAGCTAAGGGGGGCAGAAGCAGATTTCGCGTGTCATTCAAAACCTTGGCAAGAGGATTTTTATGGCGTTTACATCGTTCAGTTAGTTCGCCCAAGCCAATAACCAGTAAGGGTAAGCCGATTATTATGGCTAGTCCTTGTAATAGGATGGCTTGATCGCTTGGTAGATGGAGTAAATTCCTCATAGTTTTTTCTTCTGCTCTCTAACTTTTGGGATTGAAGATATCGTCTTCATCGAAATCTAGTCCAAAGGTAATATCACTGATAAGTCCGCTCATTCCCATTTTACCGAGAACCCAGGTGGGCAGATTGCGATTGTCTTTTAGGCTAATGGTCTTGTCTGGCTCAAAGGCAACGAGGTCTTGGACGCGATCGCAGACAGCTTGGGTAACCCGAATGGTATTAATTTCCGACTCTTGGGCTAATTGACTGGCAATACGGATTGGTTCTCCCCAGATGTCATACTGAAATTTTTTCTGTCCAATCAGAGCGGCGGTAATTGAGCCAGTGTAAATACCAATTTGTAAGTTGAGATTGAGATGATATTTTTGATTCACCTCTTTAATAATATTTAAAGCATCCTGGGCAAATTCGACACTCCGTTTGACGTGATCCATTACTGGTTTAGTCAGGCCACAAGAAGCAATATAGCGATCGCCAAAACAATTCAATCGTTCAATGTCGGCACGGTCTGCTCTGTCATCTAATAAGCCAATCCATTCATTAAAACCATCTGCAACCGTTTTATTCCCACGTTCCTGGCTAGATTTTTCCAAGTCCCCAATTTGGATCACAATAATAGTCACCTGTTGGGATTGATCAACAATGCGTTTTTCTCCTTGCAACCACCGTGCCATAATTGGTTGAGGCAGAATGCTTAATAATAAAGATTCATTTTCTTGCTGTTTTTGGCTAATTAATGCTGTTTTTTGCTGAATTTTCTCTGCTAAACCATGAAAAATTTTTTCTAGTTCGCTGATTTCGTCTTGAGAATTTATGTCTAATTCAGCACTTAAATCGCTCGATTCGGCATTTCTCAATCTTTCCAACATCAGTTCAATGGGTTTCATAAAACGTTGAGAGGCGATCGTTGCAAACAAAGTAACTAACAAAATTAGAACGATGGTAGAAACTAATAAATAGTTTTGCAAAGAAGTAATCGGTGTATAGGCTTCAGATAAGGTCATCTCTGAAACAATTCCCCAGTTGACACCCCGAATATTAAGCGGCGCGTAAGAACTAAGTACTTCGGAACCGCGATAACCTTTGATGATTTTTGTTCCCGACTTACCTTGTAATGATTCTTTGGCGGCATCTGTTTCAATAGGATGGAGCAAGATAGAAGTTTTCAGTTGTTCAATTAGGCGAACGATTTCTGGCCGCACCCAATTTTGGCGCAAAACGTTGAGGTAAGCGGTTGAATTTTCAATAAAAAGCCGTGCTGCTGATCTTAAGCGTAAATCTTCCCCGACTAGATAAGTTTCTCCCGTATTTCCTAGTCCATCTTGTTTCCAGTTGCGATCGCCCGCCAACACCCGATTAATCTCGTCAACAGGTAATTGCACCGCGAGAATGCCCACACGTCTCGTACCATCGTAAATAGAACCCGCCAGAAAAGCCGCAGGAGCATTGTAGGAAGCGCGATAAAACTGAAAATCTACCAGTTGAGTCACTCCCCGAGCAGGATTATCACGAACTTGTTTCACGACTTGAGCAAGATTGCTATTACGATAAGTTCCTGTATAAAGATTACTAGAAAAATCCGTTTCTTTATCAACTGTATAGACGATATCTCCTGTTTCAGCATTAATTAAAAATAAATCATAGTAGCCAAATCGTTTAATTAAATTGCGAAATAGGCTGTGGTAGCGAGCATGAATTTTATCGTAATTATTATTATTTTTAACTTGAACTAAATTATCTTTTTTCCCGACTGGATAAGAATTATTCGCAATGTAATGATATTGTAAATAACGGGATTCTACACTCGTTGGACGATAGGTTTCAAAGATAGGCGTACCTTCAATATTCTTTGCTAATCTTGGCAAAAATTCTTTGTTATAATAGGTTTCGATCGCCTGATCTTGAGCGAGGGTAATTGATTCTTTTTTAAGGTTATTAAATTCCCGATCAAATTCGATCATTGCTAATACTACAGTACGGTTTTCAAGTAATGTTTCAACTTGATTTCGTAATGTTTTAAAATAAGATTCGATTTGATAGGCTTTAGAAGATCGAACACTGGTTAATTGACTAAAAATACGTTCCGTCAGAATCTCCCGCGACTTACTCCAACCCAGATAACCGATCACCAAAATTGATCCCAAACTGGCAACCAAGAGCATGATTTGCAACTTTGATTTGATACTAAGGTGTCTAAATTTCAACATAATTAACTCCAAAATTCATCTAGATCGACTTCGGCCATTTCTTGTTGCACTTCTTGAAAAAAGCTACTTTCAGTGAGCATTGCCACTTCTTTTTCTCGTTTTGTGTGATCAATTTCAATTTTTAATTCTTCTAATTGTTTTCTCAAATCATCTTCTCGGCGTTTGCGATCGCGGATATCCTGAACGATCCCCTCGTAATACAAAACATTCCCTTGACTATCTTTCACCACACGAGCATCAATTTGTGTCCAAATAATACTTCGATCTTTGCAATAACACCTGTATTCAAAATTCTTTACAGCTTCTCGTTTTGCTAGTAATTCTGAAAACTCAGTTCGTTTTTCAGGATCAACATAAAGCTGTTCACCAATATTAGTAATACTTGCCATCATTTCTGTTGGTGAATTATACCCATAAATCTTGGCGAGAGCGGGATTGACATTAATAAATATTCCTTCTGGCGAGGATTGAAAAATTCCTTCTAAGGCATTTTCAAAAATACTATGATAGTTTTCTTCGGAAATTTGTAGTTCTTCATTTTTTCTTTCTAGCGTATTGAATGAGTTCTTCATTTGCTCAATCATGATATTAAAAGAGTCAGCTAACTTGTTAACTTCCGTAATAAGACTTGGGGCAATGTGATGTTCTAAATCACCATTAGCAACTTGATCAGAGGTATGGGCAATCCGTAAAATAGGAAGCGTTATCCAGCGAGTCACAATAATACCAACAATAGTTGCAATCACCAAAGAAATAATACACAATATAATTGAAGTGCGTGTATTTTGGTTGATTTTTTCCATAAAATCTGCTTCTGGAACAACCACAGCAATCAACAAATCTAATCCTTTATTGTCAGTGTAAGATTGAATTAAAAGATAATGACGTTGTTGATTAATTGTAAATAATCGCTCCTGTATTTTAGTTTTAACTGCCCAAGAAATAGGATAGTTTTGTAAATATTTGGCTGTAGCTTTTGTTAAATTATTATTACTTTCGATCGCCTTTATTCGCTGATTTTTACCATCCTTATTCGTGATAAAAGGATTCTCTCCAGTGGAGGTAGCAACCATTTCACCTTGACGATCAAGAATAAAAACCTGCCCATGAGGACTAACTTTCAGAGTCTGTAAAAAATTAGAGATACCTTTAAGGGGAAGATCGGTAGCAAAAACAGCAACCAGATTTCCCTCGGCATCATAATACGGTTCCGCCGCAGAAATACCTAAAGTGTGCAAAGTTAGAGCTTGATAAACTTTTGTCCAGGATTGGCTCTGACTGCTAGTGGCAACTTTAAACCAAGGACGTTTACGGGCATCGAAGTTATTCGTAACTTTCAGCAACTTGGTACGCTTACCCTCTCCATCTAATTCATAGAGTTTCCGTTGCAGAAAAAAAGTCGTAGTATTGTAAAAAAAGCGACCATCAGGCTGTCTCCCCACCCAGACAATAGAACCATCAGGCCTTCCCATATAAATTTCACTCAGGGAGGGAAAAACCTGTAACTGATAGAAAAAACGCCGTTCTAATAAAGTTGGCTCCTCAAGACTCGTTTCTCCTATGCGTAGAGAATAAACGTTGCTACGGGTTACCTGATGAGGAACTCGAAAATAGTCATCCAAAACCCGTTGAGTTCGAGCGGCAGTCTCCAAGCGAGTTTGTCGGGCCAGTATTTCAACTGCTTGCTGTCCGTTGCGAAAAGAAATGTAGGCGACCAAACTTACCGCCACAATTACTTCCAGTACAAAGGGAACTACCAACGTCGTGCGAATTTTAAATTTATGTTTTTTGTTGTTGATAGTTTCATTGGTCACTGGTACTACGTCCTGATTTAATTACGTTTAGTTTAAGAGCATTTTATCCCCAGAATTTTTAACTCCAAAATTCATCTAGATTGACTTCTGCCATTTCTTTCTTCACTTCTTGAAAAAAGCTACTTTCGGTGAGCATGGCCACTTCTTTTTCGCGTTTTGTGTGGTCAATTTCGATCTTTAACTCTTCTAATTGTTTTCTCAAATCATCCTCACGGCGTTTGCGATCGCTAATATTCTGTACCAAGCCTTCGTAGTAGAGAATCTTGCCAGTACTGTCTTTCACCGCACGGGCATCAATCTGCGTCCAAATAATGCTGCGATCTTTGCAGTAGCTACGGTACTCAAAATCCTTTGCCATGCCCTGTGTTTCTAAGAGTTCTTTAAATTCAGCCCGTTTCTCTGGATCAACGTAAATCTGATCACTAATGCCCGTGATGGTCTCGATCATTTCTCTTGGCGAGTCGTAACCATAAATTTTTGCCAGAGCTGGATTGACCTTAATAAATCGCCCTTCTGGGGAAGATTGGAAAATACCGTCCAAAGCGTTTTCAAAGATGCCACGATAGCTTTCTTCAGCAACCCGTAATTCTTCATTTTTGGCCTCCAAATTTTCAAAAGATGATTTGAGTTGAACCGCCATACTATTGAAGGAGTTTTCCAGTGCATCAAGTTCCTGAATCTCAATAAAATTATTAGTATCCACTCGCTCATCCAGATTCCCAGTAGCAATTTCTTTAGAGACTTTAGTAATTTTAATAATGGGAAGCGTAATTGATCGAGCCGTTAGGATACCGAGCAAAATGGTCAAAACCAGAGTCGCCAAACATAGCAACATCGTATTACGATTATTAGCATTAATGTCTGCCATAAAATCTAATTCAGGAACTGTAGTTACAACTACCCAATTCAGACCAAACTCATCCTGCCAGGGTTCAACCAAAACAAATTGGCGTTGTCCGTTAATTTCAAAATTAATTTGTTGGAACTTGGTAATTTGGTTGAGATCACTAAAATATTTTGATAAAGATTTTTTAGTTGCTTGAATAAAAGGATCGCTGCTGGCTGAGGCAGCTAGTCTTTCAGCTTTGCCATTTTTAACTGTGTAGATAGGAGATTTTGTCGAGCTAGCAACTAATAGTCCCTCTCGATCCATGATAAAAATTCTGCCTGAAGGACTAATTTTGATTTGACTTAAAAAATCACTAATCTGAGAAATAACTAGATCCGTTGATAAAACACCGACAAATGTACCTGCTCGATCGCGATAGGGCTGAACCGCCGTAATTCCTAATCGAACTGATTGATTGGAAGAAAACTGATAAATTTTGCTCCAAGTTGGCTTATTAGCTTCCTTTGCTGCTCGATACCACGGGCGACTGGTGGGAAGGTAATTTTTTGAAGCACCGATCGGCTGATCAATGAGATTTCCTTGGGGGTCAAAGGAATAAACCAGCTTATCAACACCCGTACTTTTATCCTTGATTTCTGCCGAAAATTTACCACCTTCTAGCCGTTCAACACCAATAAATTCCTGCTGTTCATTTCCAAAAGCAATGAAACCAGTGGTGGGGAAGCGTTGAATAAGTTTCCAAAAGTATTGCCTAGTAGTAGAAAAATCATTAATATCCAATAAGCCTAGCTGAATATTATCGTTGTTAATCTGATTAACTTGATGAGGAATTGTCAGGTAACTCTTAAGGTGTTGATTAACTCGATTATTCACAGAATCTAGCAGTTGGGTTGCTAGATTATTAATTGATCTTTGGCCACTTTGAAAGGAGAGATAGCCCACCAAGCCCACCGCCACCACAGTTTGCAATACAAAAGGTACGACTAGGGCAGTGTGGAGTCGGAATTTGCGGGGTGTTTTATGAGTTTTATTAACTGTTTTACCAATCATTAATGCTATCTCCTCCAGTAATCCATTCCTGTAAATCTCGTTCTGGTTTAGCAAAATTAAATAAATGTAAGCCAAAATCTTGGGAAAGATCTTCACAAACTTTGATCCCACGCACACTGTTTCCTTTGGCATCTAAGGGTGGAGAAAATATTCCTATGCCCAATTTGCTAGGAACCACTGCCGTAATCCCTCCTCCTACCCCACTTTTAGCAGGTATTCCCACTCGATAGGCCCATTCCCCTGAAGCGTCATACATCCCACAGGTGAGCATGACACTGATCACATCCTGCACATAATGTTCATCGATCGCCCGTTCTTTGGTGACAGGATTAATGCCGCCATTGGCCAACGTTGCTGACATCATGGCTAAATCTTTCGCGTTAACTAAAACTGAGCATTGCTGAAAATATAAATCCAGAGTTTCGTCAATCTTTTCGCTAACCATACCAAAGTTCAGCATGAGATAAGCCATTGCTTTATTGCGGTGTCCTGTCTCCTTCTCCGACAAAAAAACAGGGACATTAATTTCGTGATCCCTTCCCGTATAACGTTTGAACATTTCTAGTAGTCTTTTCAAACGTTCCGTACTATTTTTACCCTTGATTAAATCCGCCGTTGCGATCGCGCCTGCATTTACCATCGGGTTATAGGGACGGTTAGTTTCCTCGTCCAAAACAATCGAGTTAAAAGCTTCTCCCGTAGGCTCTACACTCACCTTACTATTCACATACTCGCGTCCATGATCTTCTAGAGCTAAACCAAAAACAAAGGCCTTAGAAATAGACTGAATTGTGAATAGTTGCTGGCAGTCTCCCACTTCAAACACTTGTCCATCTGGTGTGACAATACAAATCCCAAACCATTCTGGCTTTGCTAGAGCTAATTCGGGAATATAATCGGCAACCTTGCCATCATTCTGCGATCGATATTTTTCGTATAAATCATTTAAGTAATTTCGAAAAGGTGATGTAACAGTCGAAATTGAATCAGCAAGTGATTGTAAATCTCCTAAACTTGACATTCTGTTTATCCTTCTATGATTTGTTGTGCGACTTTACGAAATTCTTGACTCACGGAATGTTCGGGATATTTAACACAAAACACACCTTCACTAGCGAGTTGTACTACATCTTCTGAAAGGGGAAAAACACCCGCAACAGTTTCGCCATAGGTTTCTTCAACTTTTTGTTTTAGAGCTTCTAAATTTAGCTTGCTGTGAGCTTTGTTAATAGTTAAAAGCATTTTACGCACCTTGAGTTGTCGTGCCACATCTACAGTAATCGCTGTACCTTGATAATCCTGTTTGTCGGGGCGTAAAATCAGAATTAATACATGGGAAATTGCGATCGACAGAAAGGTTTCTTTTGATAAACCAGGGTGAGTATCAATAAATAAATAATCCAGTTTGAGAGACTTCACAAAACTACGAAATCCATCATTTAGCAGTTTGACATCATAACCATCCTTCAAAATTTTGGCGATATCATCAGCTTTGACGCTAGAGGGAATCAAAAATAGCTTGCCTGGTTCTTCTACACCCACATTCGCACTCACATCATAGGCTGCTTCTTCAATAGGAATTTCTCCCCACAAATAATTATTGAGAGTTTTCCCCATTTGCTCAGGTTCTAAGCAAAACAGATTATGAATCCCTGGAGAAGGAACATCTGTATCAATTACACCAACACGATTGCCCTGCAAGGCTACAGTCGTTGACAGATTAGCGGTGAAATTAGACTTACCCGTACCGCCACGATAGGAATGAATGGAAATAACTTTAGGCATGGGATGAAATTTTGATGAATTTAATGTGTTGGACAGCCTGGAGAAAAAGATTAGTAGGTGATTGGTATAAAGTAAACTCAGAAACAACCTAAACTTTGTTAGTTTTTGTTGCTAAGAATCACTCTGCAATTTTAGTGGTTGTGTAATTATTAGTCAAATAAATTTTATGAATAGCCCATATGCACTAAATAAATATTGAATTTCTCGACCTAAATCTCTTGGTTGTTCTCCAAACTTTACTAAAGAAAAATATTGTCATTCGTGCAGGCAAAAAGATTGATTTAAGTCAAAAAATGACCAAGCTAAAGCTCATAAAAGATGGTAATTAACTTTTTTAGAAGCTAATACAATCTAATAGTTTTAACCAATCGAGATGAGTTTCACCCATTATCAATTGTTTCGGCCTCATGCCTACCCGCTCCTTATATTTACAGCGTATGAACTGTCGGTTAAATGAATAATTAATAATTTTTGCTAGGAAAGAATTTTAGGTTTTTTTAAAATCAAACAAGTGTAGTATTATGGCATTTGTATTATCAAAATCCATGCACTTAGCTAGAAAATTATCGCCTGAAATTCGGAACCAATTTCCACAGCCACGATTTTAAAAGTTGTCTGACATCTAGATTTAATTTGTGGACTTTATTTATTCGGCAAAATCTAATTAAGTAACTTATTTTAAAATATGAATCCTCTCTTTTTAGAAATACTCGTCAAGGCAACTATTTTTTCCCTGATGTTATCCACTGGGGTTAATCTTTCCCTAGAAAAAATGCTCTCTTTTTGGCGTAAACCTGCCTTACTCTTTCGCGCACTTTTTGCAGTTGTGGTATTAGTTCCGCTTGTCGTTTTCATTCTACTCAAGTTGTTCCATTTACCTCCTGAAGTGATGATCGGATTAATCTTTTTAGCTGCTTCTCCTGGTGCTCCTTTAATCACAAAGCGATCGCAAATGGCAGGAGCCAGATTTCGCTATTCCGCCAGTCTTCAATTAACCTTAGCCCTACTTTCCGTTATCATTACGCCTATAACCTTAAGTATTTTTGCTGTTTTCTTTCAAGGAATTCCAGATAAAGTAAAGATTTTAGATGTTGCCCAACAAGTAATGATTGTACAATTTTTACCCGTTACTCTCGGTCTTTTATTACAAAAATATGGTGCTAAATATGCAGAAGCGATCGCTCGTCCGTTAACAATTATTTCCAATAGTTTATTTTTGGTGCTGATTATCTTAGCCTCTATTATAGGGTTTCCTTTGATGTTCAAAATTTGGGGATTACCTCTCGTTGCAATCACAATTATGGTTATTATTTCTCTCGCTATTGGTCATTTATTAGGAGGCCCCGAAGCAGATAAACGGTCTATTTTGTCAATTTCTTGCATTGCGCGTAATGTCGGTTTAGCCTTATTTATTGCAGTTTTAAATGAAGTACAGCAACAAGTTATTCCTACTTTAATTGCTTACCTAATTTTAGGATCAATTTTTGGCATTTTATACTCAATTTGGTATAAGCGTAAACTGAAAATAGGAACTAATACTTAGTAAACAAAGAGGTGAATTTGAGCGAATTATTGGAACATTTAGAAAGTGGATTAGCTCTTGTTATTACCTTGTTTAAGTTTTTATTAGAAGCGATCGCAGTCTTTTCTATTATCTTAGGGATCGTAAAAACGGGGCAACTAGCAATCACGCTCAACCGTCATCACGGGACAAATCAATTTTCGCAAATCCGACTAGAATTTGGAATGTGGCTAGTAATGGCCTTAGAATTCCAGTTAGGATCTGATATTCTTGCTACAACCTTAAGTTCATCTTTTGATTCATTAGGAAAACTTGGACTTGTTGCCTTGATCCGAACTTTTTTGAATTATTTTTTAACGAAAGAACTAGAATCCCAGTCTCAACAAAAACAACACTAATAATAAATTTTTAATAAGCATAAAAACTCTAATTTCTCATCAAAATAACCATGAATAAATTTCCCATCGAACCTGAACTTTCTAAACAGCTTTCTACTAATGAATTAGCCAGCGATCGCACCGAACTTGCTAAATACCGTAGTCGAGCCGCCGCCGACCGAACTTTGATGGCATGGATTCGCACTTCTTTATCTCTAATTGGTTTTGGCTTTGGCATTCCTACCATTATTGGAACAATCGAAAAAACCCAAGTTGGGCATAACCTTAATCCCATCAGATTTTCGATAATTGTAGGATTAGCTTTTATTGGAACAGGAATGTTTGGAATGGCTTTGGGTTTGAAAGAACATCGTCGCTTACTTCAACAAATTCAACGCGATCGCTATACCTACGAAGAGTCTCACAGTGCCGAAATTATCGGGGTTGCTTTACTGGTAATTGGCTTAATTAGTTTTGTGGGAGTATTGATTAGATCCTTGAATTTTTGAGCTTATTAATCATTGAAAATCAACATTTCTCTTTAAATAAAAATAAGGTAAAATTCAACTATGAATAGAATTACCCATGAAATCAAAATAATTGCTTCTCTAGCCCTATTCTTTGCTATTTGTTTTGGCTACATTCTGCTACTGATTAAGATCTTAACTAAAGATTATGCGATTGATGGTTTTGTTATAACGAAGACAATTGTTTATGCCTTATTTGCTTCCAAGGCTGTTTTGATTATTAATGCAACACCATTTTTTCGTCATTTTCGAGATTTACCACTTTATATTGGTGTCATTTATCGAACTATTCTTTATACATTCGCGGCTTCAATCCTCGTGGTTTTGGAGGGAATCTTTGAGGCTTATAGAAAAACAAAATCGATAATTCCTGCCATTATAGAATTCATGGAAAGCCAACATTTTCATCAGATTATTGCGGTAATTCTTTGCTTAGGTATTGTCTTTTTGATTTATAGTATTTTCAAGGAAATAGATATTTCTCTGGGAAAAGGTGGACTCCGCAAATTGTTTTTAAGTGTCCCAGTAAATCCAAACAATCGTCAATAATTTAAAACAAGATAACTTTCAGAGTTTCAAATTTAATACTGGTGGGTGCGACCTCTATTTGATAAAAGAAGGTATAATCAGTTTCCTACAGAGAATCCATACTGATCAAGTTTTGCCCAAAATTGACTCCATCTTTTCTTTGTCAACACCAAAGCCCGTAGGCTCAAAATAATTCCTGCTCC
>JANNLO010000291.1:0-10027 GCA_031396835.1 Snowella sp. SOY_38_metabat_116 | reverse complement strand
AGAAAAGGTTATTTCTCTGTCATCTTATTAGCTCAGCTTATGCTTCGTTTTGATAAAATATTTAAAAGTTATGTTTTACTCTCCTTAGATTCATAAATTAATCCCCTCTCCCTGTTTTTTGACTTTTTCAGCAAGCCCTAAGTATGTTGATATTGAACCTGAAATTATCGAATACAAAGTAGAAAATTTTGATGTTCCCGAATTTCCAAGTGACGTTTATTCTATCTTGAGGCAAGCATGGAAAAATCTATATGGAGATATGTACTCTAATCCGCCCAAACCTCCAAAATCAAACATAATCAAAGATTTATGGAAAAAATGGTACTCTCCTCAAGTTCAAATAGAATCTGAAAATTGGTCAAATAATTGGAATAATCGGAGAAAAGATCCTAAATATATTTATGAATGGGAAAATATTGTAGCAGCTTTTTACTTTGCTTTAAATGATGATGAGTTTGATCCAAGTTTTTCGGAACTTCCAGAAGATTGTGAACTATTAGATGGACGAGATTCTGTATTTCTTTCATTTATCGAATTTATTTCAAAATTTGTATTTGATGGAGTGCTTTTAGATTTAACACAAATCAATGTATCAGAATTAAGCTCAGTCTTAATAAGTGAAAGAGATGAACTTCCAGAACAGTCAGGAATTTATTTTGTTACAGATAAATCAGAGACAATACACTATATTGGAATGTCAATTAATCTTCGAAATCGCTGGTATTCCCATCATCGACAAGAAGATTTTGATTTGATTGAAAATGCAAAGATTGCTTATATTTCTTCAATGCCTAAGCATTATCTTAAGGAAATAGAAGTGACTTTAATTAAGACCTTTATCCCACGTCTTAATCTCAAGGGTAAGCCAAAAATGGTTCAGCAATAATTTGGTTTAATACAACTTCATTCCATCAAACCTTGATTAATCATGTTCTAAGAAAATACATGAGAGATTAACATCATCGACTCAAATCATTTAATTTCAAATGAAATACGCGATCGCAACAACATCATACCAGACAGTATTTTTAACAAAAGAAAAAATTCCCCGTTTTTGTTCAGGGGATTATCCAATAAACTAAGCTTTTTCTCGCAATTTATCCAACACGGAACGATCTTCTAGAGTTGAAGTATCTCCAGAAATTTCCTGACCTGCTGCCAAATTTCGCAATAATCGCCGCATAATCTTACCCGATCGCGTTTTGGGTAAAACATCGGTAAAACGAATGTCGCTGGGACGGGCGATCGCGCCAATTTCTGAACCAACCTGTTGCTTGAGTTCCTTGGCTAATGCGTCACTGGGAAAATGTTGACCCTCTACAAATTGGCAACCAGTCTATATCCAACAACTCTTCAAGAGAATAGGGACATTTTTCGGGAAAATTAACTGACTTTTGAGTTTTGATGTTAACTGCTTTTAACGCACGTCCATAAATCACATCTAGTTTATAAACCAAGTGACTATAAAGCGTTTTAGTCATTTTATCTTGTAGTTGCAGTCGAAAATTATAGATTTCACCTTGCCAATGAATGCTGTTATTCGTTACTTCAGATTTCCAATATTCCAATAAAAGCAAATGACGAATCACTTGATCTAATAAACTAACCACCGCATTTCTCTTTTCACTCCCCAAATCTTCCAACTCCTCAATTAAATTATCCAGATCTAATGCTTCAAATTGACGATTTTTCAATAAAGCGATCGTTTCCTCTAGCCATTGAAGATCATCAGTTTCATAGAGTTGTTGATAATTTGTAAGAACAGCCATAGTGATTGATTAAGGTGAAACGTTTAGCTTGTCATAAAAATTATTCTAATTGTAACAAGATACCAAAAAATCCCCCGTTTTTATCCAGGGGATTATTTCAAGAAAATTAAGCACCTTCGCGCAATTTATCCAGAACAGAACGATCTTCTAGAGTCGAAGTGTCGCCAGAAATTTCCTGACCCGATGCTAGATTCCGCAACAAACGCCGCATAATCTTACCCGATCGCGTTTTGGGTAAAACATCAGTGAAACGAATCTCACTGGGACGGGCGATCGCGCCAATTTCTTCGACAACGTGTTGCTTCAGTTCTTTTGCCAGGGATTCGCTAGGAGAATGTTGACCTTCTAGGATGACAAAGGCAAAAATCGCTTCCCCCGTTAGATCATCAGGTTTACCGACGACGGCGGCTTCTGCCACAGAGGGATGGGAAACTAACGCCGATTCAACTTCCATTGTGCCTAAACGATGGCCAGAGACGCTAATCACATCATCGACTCGCCCCATGACCCAATAGTAACCATCTTCATCTTTTCTGGCTCCATCCCCTGCAAAATAAACGTATTGTCCATCTTTCGGGGGAATATGCTCCCAATAGGTACGACGGAAGCGGTCAGGATCGCCATAGACATTGCGAATCATGCTGGGCCAGGGATGCTTAATCACCAAATAACCGCCTTGATTGGCCTCAACGGGATTTCCATCAAGATCGACAATATCGGCAATAATCCCAGGGAAAGGACGGGTACAGGAACCAGGTTTAGTCGCGATCGCCCCAGGCAAAGGCGTAATCATAATTCCTCCCGTTTCCGTTTGCCACCAGGTATCGACAATCGGGCATTTTTCCTTACCAATAACGCGGTGATACCACATCCAAGACTCTGGATTAATGGGTTCGCCCACCGTTCCCAGTAAACGCAGAGAGGATAAATTACGGGCGTTGGGAATCTCTTCTCCCATGCGGATAAAAGCGCGAATGGCCGTCGGAGCCGTATAGAAAATATTCACGCCATATTTTTCGATCACATCCCAAAAACAGCCAGGATTGGAGGGACGGGGAACGCCTTCATACATCACCGTTGTTGCACCATTGGATAAAGGCCCATAGACGATATAACTGTGACCCGTAATCCAACCCACATCGGCGGTACACCAATAAATATCCGTATCTTTGAGGTCAAAAATCCATTTGCTGGTGATATGGGTATAGAGGTTATAGCCGCCTGTGGTGTGGACAACGCCCTTCGGTTTGCCCGTACTGCCAGAGGTGTAGAGGATGAAGAGCATATCTTCGCTGTCCATCGGTTCGGCGGGACATTCGGCGGAAACCTGGCTTTTGAGGTCATGCCACCAATGATCCCGACCTTCTACCCATTTGACTTCTGCTTTGGTGCGTTGAACGACTAAAATATTTTGCACACTGGGCGCGCCGTTTTCGATCGCCAAATCTACCTGTTCTTTTAGGGCGATCACTTTATCCTTGCGAAAACCCCCATCGGCAGTCACGACTAATTTGGCTTCGGCATCCACCAGGCGATCGCGGACAGCTTCGGCACTGAATCCGCCAAAAATCACACTATGGGCCGCCCCAATTCTGGCACAGGCTAACATGGCAATGGCCGCTTCGGGAATCATGGGCATATAAATCGCCACGCGATCGCCTTTTGTCACTCCCAATTGCTTCATGGCATTAGCAAAAAGACACACTTCACGGTGTAATTCCCCGTAGGTAATCGTGCGAGAATCCCCAGGTTCGCCTTCCCAAATAATGGCCGCCTTATTGCGTCGCCAGGTTGTCAGATGACGGTCTAGGCAATTATAGGAAATATTTAATTTCCCCCCGACAAACCATTTAGCATTAGGCGGTTGCCAGTCCAACACTGTCTGCCATTTTTGGAACCAATGGAGTTCTTGCTCGGCTAATTCTGCCCAAAAGCGTTCGGGATTTGCGGCGGCTTTGCTATAAAGTTGCTCATATTCACGGAGATTCCGTACATAAGATAGATTCGCAAATTCTGGGTCAGGATTAAACGACCGCTTTTCGTTGAGGATAGATTCGATATTAGATTCTGTCATTGTTTTAAATTAATTGCGTTAAGACGTTTTCTTCTATCTGTTGATTGTCTCAAATTCTGTCACATCTTGAAAAGCCAAACCAGTTAAGAGAATATTTAAAAATATAATCCTCATCATATTTATTAACGGCTAAATTTTTGAACTAATTTAACTGAATTAGTAATTATAAAATAATTAAAACCAGATTTTTTCACTTAAAGTAATTACTCTTATTTGTTATAAAAAACCCGATTTCTTAAGATATAAAAACCAAATTAAGGGGTAGAGATTAAAGTTTTTTTAGGAATAGAATTTAGAAGCGAACGTTGGCCTTGCATAACCATTTTTACGCCTCTTGTTGGAGCTAAAGTTACGCCTCGACGACGGGGTTTTTCTGGACGAATATCTCCCAAAATAAGTTGATAATTTGACATAATTGTTGCAATAACTAATTTCATTTCAAATTGAGCTAAAGCTTCTCCTAAACAACGTCTTGCACCGCCACCAAAAGGAATAAATTCATAGGGAGAATATTGTCTTTCTAAAAAGCGATCGGGATTAAATTCGGTGTGATTGGGATAAAGTTCTTCTCGTTGGTGCGTCAGATACATTGAACCCATAATCACGGTTCCAGGTTTGAGCTTATAACCCAACATTTCCACTTCTTCTTCTGCCTGACGAGGAAAAGTTAACATGGCAACGGGATGAATCCGCATTGTTTCGTTGCAAACTGCATTTAAGTAAGGTAAACGATTAATCTCCATCCAATCTGCATTCGGGCCGAGAGAATCTAATTCAGCGAGTAATTTTGTTTTA
This sequence comes from Snowella sp. SOY_38_metabat_116, assembly GCA_031396835.1. GTDB lineage: Bacteria > Cyanobacteriota > Cyanobacteriia > Cyanobacteriales > Microcystaceae > Snowella. The sequence continues at coordinate 5,389 of JANNLO010000291.1, read as the reverse complement.
GTTTCGGGTTTATAGTGCAACCAATATAAAGTCCAAGCCATTACTGTCGCGGTTGTTTCATGGCCTGCAAATAAGAGCGTCATTAGTTCATCTCGCAATTCATGATCGGTCATGGGTTCGCCTGTTTCATCTTTGGCTTCAAGTAACATACTTAAAATATCAGTTCTACTTGGATCAAGATTCGCTCGACCTTCGGCGATCGCGCTATAAAGTAATTGATTAAGTTCTTGACGTTGACGCACAAATTTTCCCCAGGGACTCCATTTACCAAGATCTTTTTGTAAACCTGGAAAAAATAGAAAAGATGAGGTGAGAGGAGACTGAAATAGATCGGCCATTGCTGTTAATAAAGTTTTAATGCGACCAGAATTTTCTCCTTCTCGCAAGCCAAAAACTGTTTGAAAAATCACTTCTAAAGAAATCGTTTGCGTAATATTTCTGGCTAAAAAAGATTCTCCTTCTGCAATTTGTTGTAATGTTTTCTGGGTAATTTGAATAATTAAATCTCCATACGCTTTTAATCTTTCTCCATGGAAACTGGGCATCACCAATTGACGACGTTTTTTGTGGCGATCGCCGTCGATCATAATCACCGAAGCATCACCTAACAAAGGTTTTAAAATCGCATTCATTTCCCCTGGAGTCGAAAATTGTTTGCGATCATTGGTTAATAATTGTTGTAACGCTTGAGGATGACTGGTTAAAACAATCTTGCCATCGATGCCGCCAAATCCCAAAGCCGTAGCCTGAAAAATATCGGGAAATTGAGCTTGAGCATTTTCTAAATAGCTAATCGGATCTAAAATCCATTGCAAACGTTGGAATAAATGAGGGCCAGAGATACGAGGAATTTCTTTCATGATGTTGCTAAAATATTACTGTTTTTAGGCTAACAATTTTTGGGGTGAAAAGTTAATGAATAATTCTATTCTATTTATTTAAGATTCTCTTTCAAGAAAATAAATAGAAAACTTTGCCAGATAAAAAGTCTAGAATTTGGATGCGTTTGCCTGATGCTTACCTCTAGCTTGATTGCTGAAAATGTAACCCTGGGGAGGATAATAGCTTAATGTAGTTCTAATTTATCATTATCAACCATGATTGAAGTTGAACATCTCAGCAAAATTTACGGTTCAACAGTCGCGATTCAGGATGTAGATTTTTCAGTGGCAACGGGAGAAATTCTCGGTTTTTTGGGGCCAAACGGCGCGGGCAAAACCACAACTATGCGAATTTTGGCGGGCTATATTCCAGCGACAACGGGAACGGCACGGATTGCAGGCTTTGATGTTCATGAGAAATCTTTGGAAGTGCGCCAAAACATTGGTTATTTACCCGAAAATCCGCCGCTTTATCCCGATATGACTGTAGAAGGATTTTTAAGCTTTGTAGCGAGTATTAAAGGAATTACCGCAGGCGATCGCCATTCTAAAGTAAATTCAGCGATTGAACGTTGCCAATTAACCGAGAAACGCAAGACTTTAATCCGCAAGTTATCTAAAGGTTATAAACAACGAGTTGGTATTGCCCAGGCGATTGTTCATGATCCTCCCGTTATTATTTTGGATGAACCGACTGTGGGGCTTGATCCGAAACAAATTATTGAAGTTCGCAATTTAATCAAAAGTTTGGCGAATCAACATACGATTATTTTATCGACTCATATTTTGCCTGAAGTTAGTATGACTTGCGATCGCGTTATGATTATTAATCGCGGTAAAATTATTGCAACAAATACACCTGAAAATCTTCTCACAGAATTAACAAATAGTTTGAGCTATGAATTAGAAATTGAAGGCAATATTGATAACTTAGAACACTTGCTTAAACAAATTTCTGGGATTACACAAGTTATTATTAAACCATTAGAAATTGAATCTCGTTCAACAATTGCAATTAAGACAGATTCCACCAGAGAATTAGGCCGAGAAATTGCTAATCAACTAATTCATAATAATCTAGGAATTTATGAAATGAAGCGTACTCGCGCAACCCTAGAAGATGTTTTTCTGGATTTAATTACAACCGAAGAAACTATTCCGAATATCACCTTAGAGAGTTAATACATTAAGTTATTAAAATCTTTAAAATCTGCGTGATCAATCAAAAAAACTAATAATTGAAAAACAAATGATCAAAAAAATTAAAATCTTTATTTCTAACCTATTGGCAATCTTTCAAAAAGAATTACTTGGTTATTTTTCTACTCCTTTTGCCTATGTTATTGCGGCAGTTTTCTGGTTAATTTCAGGAGTTTTCTTTGGCATTATTTTAGATAACATTATTCAAAATGCAGCTTATGTTGATCAAGGTGGAATAGCTGCTGCTACTATTGATGTTCCCAGTCAATTTTTAAGTTCCTATCTAGGCGTTATTATTTCCTTAATTTTAGTTTTATTACCCGCTCTTTCAATGGGTCTTTATGCTGAAGAACGTAAACGAGGAACCTTAGAATTATTAGCAACTTCTCCCCTAACAAATTGGGTTATCGCATTGGGAAAATTATTAGGAGTTCTAACTTTTTTTACGGCAATTATGTTTCCCTTATGGATTTATCAAATAATTGTTTTTAGTGCATCCAATCCAGCTTTACCTACTAATATTATTCTCTTAGCAAATCTTGCAGTTATTCTAGTTGCGGCTTCAATATTATCTTTAGGAATGTTTATTTCTTCCTTAACAGAAAGCTCGATTGTTGCCTATATTTTAACCTTTGTTTTAATTCTAGGTTTATGGATTATTGATGTCGTTGCTCAACGAGTTAGTGGTTTTCTGGGTGATACTTTATCCTATTTATCTTTGTTCAATCATTTCAATACTTTAGTTAATGGCGTACTAGATATTAAAAGTATTGTTCTGTTTGCAACTTATATTTTTTTAGGAGTTTTTCTGACGGCTCAATCCATCGAAGCTCTGCGTTTTCAACGTTCTTAACTTCATTTATTTATTTCTTAAAAAGCTTAATAATTAATCTTTATGCAAAACTTTTTCCAAAAAATTCAACCTTATTTAAAATACTTAAAATATCTCTATGTTCCCAGTGTTTTTCTAGTAGTAGCAGGAGCGATCGCGGGAATAACAAGTGGTGTTTGGTCATCGCTTTATCTAGGATTAATTATTGCTGGTGCTTGCTTATTTTTAGCTTGGTTAGTTTGGCTTGTAATAAAAATACCCAACTTTTTAACTAGACGTTCAACGCAAGCAGGAAGCAATGTCTTATTAGGAACAGTTGCTCTCTTAATTATTGTTGGTCTAATTAATTTTTTAGCCTTTCGTTTTTCGGGACAAATTGACCTCACAGAAAATCAACTTTTTACCCTTTCACCCCAAACCCAAGAAATTATTACGAATCTCAAACAACCCTTAAAATTATGGATTTTTGATAGTGATTCCAATCCCTCAGATAAAGCCTTATTAGATAATTTTCGCCGTTATAATGCTAACTTTTCTTTTGAGTTTATTAATCCTGATCAAAAACCAGGTTTAGTGAAAAAATTTCAAGTAAAAGCTCAAGGAGATGTCTATCTTGAATCGGGAAACAAAAGGCAATTAGTTCAAACTCTAATTAACTTTAATCAACGGGAATCTTTATCAGAAATTAAACTTACTAATGCAATTGAAAAGATACAGCGCGATCGCGTTTTAAACGTTTATTTTTTACAAGGTCATGGTGAACATCCTCTTAATACTTCCAAAGAAGGAATGTCGGAAGCCGTTAACAATTTAGAAAATAAAGGTTTTAAAGTAAATCCTCTAAACTTAGTCGAAACTTCTGTTATTCCTGAAGAGACAAACGCGATTATTATTGCTGGCCCCAAACGAAAATTATTTGCACCAGAAGTTGATGTTCTCCAAAAATATGCGGATCAAGGTGGTAATTTATTGGTGATGATTGACCCTGAAACTGAACCAGGATTGGAGCCACTATTCAAACAATGGGGTGTTCAACTTGACCCTAGAATCATTGTTGATGTCTCTGGTGCAGGCGATTTAATTGGTCTTGGCCCTGCCGCTCCAATTATTACTAAATATGGCGAGCATCCTATCACAAAAGAATTTAGTAATGGCATTTCTATTTTTCCTTTTTCCCGTCCTGTTTCTACGATAAAAACTCCTAATGTGCAAGCCGTCACTATTTTAGAAGCTTCCGATAAAATGTGGGCGAAAAAAGATTTAACTAGCGAAGAACTTGTGTTTGACCCGAAACAAGATTTAAATGGGCCATTTGATCTAGGAGTTGCCCTAACTCGTACTGAAGAGCCAAGTCAAAAAATTTCTCCTTCTATTTCTCCCTCTCCTTCTTCTTCAGCAACTCCCAATTCATCTCCTAATATTAAATCTCTTACCAGTCCTAGTCCGTCAATTTCTCAACCTTCCCCCCAAATTTCTGCGACTCCTACCCCTAAACCTTCTCCTACAAAAAGTTCTAATTTATCTCCTAAAATTTCTCCAAAGCCTCAAGCATCAACTTCAACTGAACCCAGTCCTAACTCCTCAATTTCTCCTCAACCTTCTACCTCTCCCAAAACTACTTCTTTTAATCAATCTAATTCTTCCGTAAAATTAGTGTCTTATTCAGTCGCTCAACAAACTCCTGAAGTCTCTCCTTCTCCTACTCTCAACCCAACATCATCAATCATTCAACCTTCTACTACTATTTCTCCTAGTCCAAATAATTCAAGTTCAACAACAACAAAGAAAACGGGAAAGATAACTTCTAAAATGGTCGTGATTGGCAACTCAAGTTTTGCGATAAATCAATGGTTTGGAGAGCAACTTAATGGCGATGTTTTCCTTAATAGTGTGCAATGGTTAGCTGCTGATAATGAGCAATCACTTTCTATCCGTCCTAAAGAACCTAAAAAACGTCGTATTATTTTAAATGGTTTGCAAGCTAGTCTAATTTCTTGGTTATCTTTAGTAATTTTTCCTTTATTCGGTTTAGGTTTAGCAATTTTTACCTGGTGGCGAAGACGATAATAATTAATTCAAGAAAGCGATCGCATTTTCCAAAGAAAGTGGTCTAGAAAAAAGTAACCTTGACCAAAATTACAACCCATTTTTCGCAGGATTTCCAAATTAGTTTTTGTATCTATTTCTTCAGCAACAACTCCCATTTTCAAGACTTGAGATAGATTACAGCAATTCTCATTTTAAAACATTTGTACTATAAAAAGTTGTCAAATTTACCAATACAACCCACATTCAGCAGGTTAAATTGTAAAATGTTATTTTAATCTAAATGAAATTGGCTCAATAGGTGTTTCGGGGAGTTAAGCAAGTAGATTTTGTAACAAAGAACTCAACAAGGCTTTGCCACGCTTTTTTGAATTATGGACAAACTCAAAGAAACCCAGATATAAAGGCAGTTTTTCCTGAGAAATTCCCC
>JANNLO010000228.1:0-13230 GCA_031396835.1 Snowella sp. SOY_38_metabat_116 | reverse complement strand
TCTTTCTGTTCTAGCTGGTTAATGGTTTTTTCAATCCATCGGTGAAAGTCTTGATCATAAAGGCTTTGAGTTAACATAATTAGACTTTAGTGAAAAATAATAATGGCGATCGCCCTTTTTCATCATAAACAATAAAACCGTGATTGCTTTCTAATCATATTAACGACTCAACACATTTTTTATTAGAGTATGGTTTTACTCTCAAAATAAAAATTAGTATATTCTCTTAGGTTTTGTTTCTGTGCATTTTCCCCGTCGCTAAATCTAGAATTTTTGCGAAACAAACTGTGTAGAATTGACTATAAGTTGGAAAGAATTGATAAATTTGTAGTTGCGTAGAAAATAAAGATTTTAATATGGCAAATTATGATGAAATTAGAAAAGTAATCTCAATTTATATTATCTACTACAGACGAATCATTAGTTTTATTTAGCCTTCGTGAAGACTTTTTAAACATTCGTATAAATCTGTCGTTAAGACTTCCGAACTAGCTCGTATTTTCTGCACATCATAATTTGAAACCGCGATCACGTTACCAATTTTTACTTGAACATCCGTTCTCCAAGTTACATCGGGCTGACTGTAGTGAATAGAAATAGGTAAAATTTGAATATTACTATCAGGAACTTGTTCTAAAACTTCCAAAGAAATACGTGCTACTCCCCGCTTCAAAGGATGTATTTTATGATCTCGAAAAATTCCTCCTTCTGGAAAAATGACTAACATTTCTCCCTGTTTCAATAATGCCACACTGTAAATGAGACTATTAACGCCTGGTTGCTTGACATCAATAGAAAATCCGCCCAAATGTCGAATAAACCATCCTTGAAGGCCTATAACTTCATTAGATGAAACCATAAACCGTAAATCTCGACCACTGACTGTTCTTCCCAAAGCGGCGGGCAAAATCATCGCATCCCAACGAGAACGATGGGTTGGAGCAACAATTAACGGGCCAGTTTTTGGGATATTTTCTTGCCCTGTAATCTCAATTCTACCAAAATAAAAAGGAAGAATGATTTTATGCCCAAGTGGATAAATTAACCTAATTAACCAAGGATTAATGCCTGAATCGAGGAGTTTTGTGGAGGAGTTTGCGATCGCAGAGAGCCGCATGAGAAAAATTTAAAAAATAAAACTTTATCTGATTTGAATCTATATCATTTAAAAAGGAAAAGAAAGAAAGATTGAGACACTTATTTATCTGTCCTCAGAAAGATTTAAATGTATTTTTGGCATATTTTTTAATTAAAGTTAACGAAAATAATCTTTATTTAATGGAAAAGTAATTAACTGAATCTTGAGAAAAAAAGAATTTTAAACGCTGAAAAACATAAATTAAATATTGCTTTAATCACTGATAAATCTAACAATCTACCCATAAAAAAGATTCAGAACTACTAAGTTAACTTTAGCTGAAAGAAAAGGAATTACATTATTTTTTAAAGAAAATTAACAGGATAATTTTATATTTTTATCGCCAAACGTGTCGCCATTTATATTTAAAAGATAACAAAATTTTAAACCAAGCTTGAGCAGGAGGATCGAAAAAATTGAAAATATCACCAAAGGCAAGTCTAGCATCTTGATGGTGTAACCAATGGCGTTCTGGAGTTGTTATCATCAGTGTGTTACATATTTTTAAAACGAAAGCGGGTGTTTTCCATTTAATAACAGAAACGTGCCGCCAGATGACGTGTATTTCGCCAAATATTAGTCCTAAAATAGTTCCAATTGGAGACATTTGCCATAGCCAAGGAGTAAAAATAAAATAAGGTAAAGCTCCTAAAATTCCATCTAATAAAACTAAAGGATTTTTCGTTAAAATGGCATAGTGTAAGAAACTGCGGTTGTTGCTGTGGTGAACTAAGGAGTGAAATTTTCCAAAAATATGTTCAGGAACATGATATAAAAAAGTCGAAAAAAAATCTCCGAGAAAAAGCAGTGAAACCATTGTCAAAATAATTTTTAATAAAAATAAAGAAACTATTAACAAAATTGACTCCTCAGCATAAAATCAGGCTCAGAAGATCAAGATAATTGATAAAAGTTAAGATTTTATAAAGCTTTAGTTAATTTTATTAACATTTATTTTGTCAATCCATCGCTAAATCGTCACCCAGTATTTAAGAACTTGAGGTAATTTTGCATCAGGATTCTTATTGTTTATTCTTTGTAAGGCAGGTTTGATAAGTGGTAAGCCTAAATTACTTACACATATTTGCATGGAACTTTGTTGCTAAACAAGCTTTTGAAGCCAATATTTTGTGTAATTAATTCCGTACAATTACTTAGAGACAAAATTTAATCATAATCACGTTTCATTGCTCTAGCCATATCACGATTATCATCACGACGCTTGATGTCTTCTCGTTTGTCGTGAAGTTTTTTACCTTTGCCCAAACCAATAGTTAGTTTGACCCAACTGCCCTTCATATACATTTTTAAGGGAACTAGGGTTAATCCTTTCTGTTCAACCTGTCCAATTAATTTACGGATTTCTTGACTATGTAATAATAATTTGCGCGTTCGTCGAGGATCATGATTAAAATATTGACTGCTTGCTTCATAAGGAGAAATATGCACATTAATTAGCCAAGCCTCACTTTGTCGCAACAAAACATAACCATCGCGGAGGTTTACTTGTCCCGCCCGAATCGATTTTACTTCTGTTCCCTTGAGTTCTATTCCAACTTCGTAGGTTTCGAGAATTTCGTAGAGGTGACGGGCTTGGCGATTATCGCTAATTAATTTGATTGTATCTTTGTTGTCTTGATTACCCATAGCCTTTTAGGATAACATTTTTCCGTAACTTTTAGCTTTTCAATGAATCTTAAAAATTCTGGCTAAAAATTTTATAAGACTGGAATGATTTAGCCTCTGCAATATTAAAATTGACGTTTAATAATTTTGAGATAATTGGTTACTAGCAATCTTAAAAAAGCTTTTTCTTAATAAAATATAGTTAAATTTTTGTTCACTTTTTTGTTTTATTAATGTTAAGCTAATTTGTTGAAGTGCTGAATTTTAAAAAGCTAATTTTCCTGAATCGAAGGTGCGGAAGAGAGAATTAATGCTCCTTGTTTCATTCGTTCAATATCTAATTCTGACCAATATCTGGAACTTGTGCAGTGATGGGTAATCAGCAATCCCCATAATCCACGACTCGTCAAAATCGGCACAACTAAATTAGCTCGTATTTGAAGATAACGTAAAAAATCGCGGTGACAAGTCTGAATAGGTTCGGTTTCTATATCTGCGATCGCGCGTACTCGACCTTCTAAATACATTGCCGCATATTCATCCCCAAAACATTGATTTGGCCCTGTTGATCCTGAAATAGAAAATTTTTTATCGCTCAAAGATTCAACCGTAACTTGTCCTTCCCACATCGTATAAAAATGATAAAGTAAGACCCGATCAACCTGAAGAATTTTTCTTAGATCGTCGGTCGTATTTTGCACCAATTTGTCACGCTCCATTTTCTGATTTAGTCGTTGCAAGATACTTTGAAAGCCATCTTTAACTTCATTAGATTTTTTAGAATAAATAGTCGGGTCAAATTGAGTGGACATAAATATATCTGAGAGGAGAATATTTTTAGGATTTAGTAACTGTAACTCACGGAAAAATTACTTTAATTTATTGGTAAAATTTTCTAGTTTTGATTAATCTTATTGAAGTAATTAGAATTTTTTTTAGGTGATAACAATATGATAAAAAGTAATTTAAAGAAATAAATATTAAAAGTAAATGTGATTGTTAATAATTGTAGTCTATTTTTGAATCATATTATTTATTATCATAGGGCAGAAGACTTTTTTAAAATATTGGAATTTGCCAAGGTTTAATTATCTTCCAATGTTAGATTAACGTTGGCGTAGAAATTAATTTTTTAACTCTGCAATAAATGAATTTTTATGATAGAAATAGTTCGTCAAATTCTTGAAAAATAAATGATAAATAGTCAAGTAAAGCGATCGCTTCCATAGCAAACTGTAGCTAATTATACCATTTTTATGTTTTAATAAAATTAGAAACCATAAAGCGAAACCAAAAATCGCGTTTCTTGATTGTTGATAATTTTTAACCATTTCCCCAAAATTTTCAAGGGGCAAAGGAGCGTAATATTCATGACCGAATCCCTTTCTCTTTTATCTGATGCCAGCAAACGTCTAGAAAAAGCGATTAAATATGTTTCTATTTCTGAAGATGCCAGTGAGCGATTAAAGCATCCGAAAACTAGCTTAAGTGTCTCCATTCCCGTGCGGATGGATAATGGCTCATTGCGGATTTTTCAGGGCTATCGCGTTCGTTATGATGACACGAGGGGGCCTGGCAAAGGAGGTGTTCGTTACCATCCCAATGTGAGTATGGATGAAGTGCAATCTTTGGCGTTTTGGATGACTTTTAAATGTGCTTTGTTAAATCTTCCCTTTGGTGGTGCAAAAGGCGGTATTACTCTCAATCCTAAAGAACTTTCTAAGCAAGAATTAGAACGATTAAGTCGCGGTTATATTGAAGCGATCGCCGATTTTATTGGCCCAGACATTGACATTTTGGCTCCCGATGTTTACACAAACGAAATGATGATGGGTTGGATGATGGATCAATACAGTATTATTCGTCGTCAAATCAGTCCAGGCGTTGTTACAGGCAAACCGATCACGATGGGCGGTAGTCAAGGACGCAACACGGCAACGGGAACAGGAGCTTTTTTTATTATGCAAGCCATGCTCCATAAATTTGAATTGAAGCCTGAAAAAACAACAATTGCTGTTCAAGGATTGGGGAATGCGGGTATGGTTGTAGCTGAACTTTTGAATAAAGCAGGCTATAAAATTGTAGCGGTTAGTGATTCTCAAGGCGGAATTTATAACGAAAATGGTTTAGATATACCCAATATTATTCAACAAAAATTAAAAAATCGTGCAATTTCAGGAATGTATTGCAATGATACTGTTTGTAATTTGGGCGATAATTTAATGATCACAAATGAAGAATTACTAACTTTAAATGTGGATGTTTTAGTACCTGCTGCTCTAGAAAATCAAATTACAGAAACTAATGCCGCTAATGTCAAAGCTAAATACATTTTTGAAGTTGCCAATGGCCCGATCACTTCTGCTGCTGATGCCATTTTAGAAAGTAATGGAATTTATATTTTTCCTGATATTTTAGTGAATGCGGGCGGAGTAACAGTTAGTTATTTTGAATGGGTACAAAATCGCAGTGGTTTGTATTGGAATTTAACCGAAGTTAATGAACATCTCAAACAAAAAATGGTAGTGGAAGCCGAAGAAGTCTGGAAAACTGCCCACGAATTTGCAATTCCCATGCGAACAGCCGCCTATGTTCACGCGCTCAATCGATTAGGTGAAGCTTTGGATGCTAAAGGAACAAGAGATTATTATTTGAATCGATAATTTTGGTTATAAAAGTCCTCTATCATTTTTCAAATAGAAAAACTGTCAAAATTCCTATTTGAGTGTAATCTGCACAGACGGACAGACATGGGCCAAATCACAAATAGAACAAATCGGTTTACGAGCATTACAAACTGCCCGACCATGATAAATAATACGAATTGAAAAATTTTCCCAATCTGTTTGGGGTAACAATTTCATTAATTCTCGTTCAATTTTGACGGGATCGGTGGCTTTAGTTAAACCTAAACGCTGACTCAATCTTTTTACATGAGTGTCAACTGTTACTCCTTGAATAATCCCAAAAGCATGAGCTAAAACCACATTAGCTGTTTTCCGAGCAACGCCAGCAAGGGTTAATAACTTATTCATTGTTTGGGGAACTTCGCCGCTAAATTCTTGGATAATTTTTTGACAGGCTCCCTGAATATTTTTGGCTTTATTGCGATAAAAACCTGTTGAATGAACCAAAATCTCTAATTCTTCTCGATCAGCATCGGCCAAGGCTTTTGCATCAGGATAACGGGCAAACAAGGCGGGAGTAACTTTATTGACCCGTTCATCGGTACATTGTGCCGAAAGAATAGTTGCAACCAATAATTGCACAGGAGTTTCATAATTCAAACTACAAGTTGCATCGGGATAAAGCCGTTTGAGAACTACTAATATTTCTAAGGCTCGTTGTTTTTTGCTGACTAATTTACGAGTAATACTTGTCATTAATTAACGCAATTCTTGATGCAATAATTCTTGAAAAAAAGTTAAATTAACGGTGTCCCGCACGATTAGAAAAATACCTAAACCGAGCAATAAAACCAGTCCTGTTTGCATGAAGTTTTCTTGAATTTTATTGGGTAAAGGTTTGCCTAATATTCCTTCAATCAGCAGGAAAACTAATTGTCCTCCATCCAAAGCAGGTAGAGGCAAAATATTAATTACTGCTAGGTTAATACTAATCAAAGCTCCAAATTGAAAAAGGCTCCCAATATCTTTACGGGCAATATTCGCACCATATTCGACAATTTTAATAGGGCCAGCGACCTGTTGAGCATTTTCAGAAAAATTACTAATTAGTTGCCAAAATCCTTGGACAGTTAAGACAATAATTCGTTCATAAGCATCGGCACTATAGGTTAAAGCTTCGCTAATATTTTGAGCGCGTTTAACAGTTACATTGGGAGATAACGCAACACCAATTTTGCCTTTTCCTTCTTCGTTGGCGATCGCGGTAATTGTCACGTTTAAAGTATTTTCTCCGCGTTTCAAAACAAGAGGAATCGGAATATTGGGAGACGCTTGGATTTTATTGATAAACAGAGTTGTTGCTTCGGGATAAGAGTCTAAAGACTGATTATCAATGCTGAGAACAATATCACCTGATTGAATTCCTGCATTCATCGCTACCGAACTGGGATCAACTTTGGGAATGAGTAAACCTGGTTGTAAATCTTGCACGCCAACGGTTGCAACTTGCCCCACCAGCAGAAAATAAGCAAAAATCAAGTTAGCGATTACTCCTGCACTAATGACGATCGCGCGATCGAGAACAGGACGATTTCGCATTAAATTGGGATCATCCAAGGGAATATCACTTTCTGGGTCATCATCAGGAAAACCGACAAAACCACCCAGAGGAATCGCACGAATCGCATATTCCGTTTGAGAACCCTGATATTTTAATAAGACTGGCCCAAAACCCATCGAAAATCTGTTGGCATAAATTCCTTGCAATCTTGCTGCTGCAAAGTGACCTAATTCATGCACAAAAATTAAAATAGCTAAAACCGCGATCGCCGCTAGAACTGACATAGTTTCAATAAAAGTAAAAGTTAAGTGTGGATTCAGGAATAGTATTTTCTATTTTAAGAACAATTCTTCAATATTTATCGAAAATTGGCCATCAGCTTCAAACCAATGGCTGAAAGAACTTGGAGTAAAAAACTTAAATCCTTAGTTCACCTTAACACTTGACGCATAAACCGCGACAATGATTAATCCACTGACTAATAAAAATGTCATAATCGCTAAGATAAGATAGTTGGGTTTTTCATTTGTGTTTAGGGGTTGAGTTGAATATAGTTTCGGTTCTTTTGCAAAGTTATTCAACCGTCCATCATCATCTTTATAGGCCATGGATTTAATACCTCTTTTGATAAATACCATTTAATTTGAGTAATTCGAGACTGTTTATTGATCTCGTTATCAGTAGTTTCGCTTATTTCGTACTAGACTGCAAATATTAAAAATGAGATCTATTAATTAAGAAATTGTTTGCAAAAAATCAGATATTTTGGTTGTCTTGAATTGAATTTATTGTTTAAGTTGTACAGTTTTGCAAAACTTTAAATCTTGCTAAATATTCTTCTCCTTGTCGCGAATCAATAGAATTATCAACAGGAACGATATTAGTAGTATTAAAAGTAGGTGAAAATAAATCCTGAATTTCCTCAAGAGAAGTTGCAAAGGGCGGGCCATCAGGACGATTATGGGCCCAGAAGAGGGCAATTAATTCTCCATTGGGTTTCAACAAAGAATGTACCATTTCTACATAACGTGATCGCATTTCAGGATGAATAGCACAGAAACAAGTATGTTCAATGACATAATCAAAATCCCCAAGATATTCAACAGGTAAATCAAAAATATTTCTCTGAATAAATTCACAGGTAATCCCCATTGTTTGAGCCAGAACTTCAGCAGAGGCGATCGCACTAGGAGCAAAATCAAAACCAATTACTTCAAATCCTTGTTGAGCAAATAATAAAGCATCATAACCTTGACCACAGCCGATAACAGCCATTTTTCCTAATGTGAGTGCCTGAGGAACTGCTAACAAACTAACAAATGCTGGAGCCGCCTGACCAATATTCCACTTGGCCAAGTTCTCTTGATAAAGTTGTTCCCAATATTGAGCAGTAGCAATCGGTAATTCCATAATAAGTTGGGTAAATTAAGGGTTAACTAGCTTTTTCAAAACGACAAAGTGCTAAATGAATTGCTTCAAGACGAAAGACAATTTCTTGAAGTTCAGTGGCAACAATATTATAATCTTTTAAATACTGATGAATAGTAGTATCATGTTTTTGGTTAGCAATTTCACTTAATCTTTTTTCCTGTAGTTCTTGGAGATGAGAAATAATATCCTGAATAGTTTGATCAAGATCGGGTAAAGATAGAGGCGAAGTATTGTCTTGAAGAACTTGGATAAGTTGGCTAAAAGTATATGTTACTTGGTCAGTAAAAATAGCAAGATAGGGATGGGGCGAGCTACCGCTATGTTGTTCAAGTTGACCTAGAAGAATAGTGATACCTCGGCTCAAACGCGGAATATAATTGGTTAGAGTAATGGCAGGTTCCATTGTGGCAAAAGGTGTATTGGGATCATCGAGTAATCGTTGTAGAGCAGCTTGCATTTTTGTATTGGTTAATCGGGTTTTATAGCGGCTTTTTATAAGAACAATTGGCTGATAAGCTGTTTTACCTAAATATACTGCCATCACTTCTTGAAAATAAAGACTCATTTGTTTGATTGCTTCTACTACTGCACTAGAAAAGCGTAACTCTTCTTTCATTCTTAAAAAGCTGAAGGAAAGAACAAAAGCGATCGCGGCCCCAATTAAGGTTCCCACTAAACGAGCTATCACAAAATCTACATTAGGAACAGGTGGCTGGAGTTCACTTAAAATAACAGCAAAGATAGTGATAAAAAAGACAGCTAAACTATAGTGAAATCGAATTAAGGAAAGCGCGATCGCCATAGAAATTACGCCAATTCCTTCTAGCAAAAAGGGATCATTAACAGTGAATAACAAGAAAGAGACAGCGACTAAGCCCAAAATAGTCCCGATAATCCGCGAAAAGAAACGTTGAAAGGTTAAACTAAAATCGGGCTTGAGAACTAAGAGCAAAGTAAGGCCAATCCAAAGCCCCTGGGGAATGTGAGCAAAGGTATAAATCAAGACTCCGAAAGCAGAACCCAAACCCAAACGCAGAGCATGACGAAATAGAGGCGATTCTAAGCTAAAATTTTCCTGAAGTGGTTCCCACCAAGTTTTTTTTGAGGCAATCCACAGTTCTTTTTCAGGGACTCTTTTGGGTTTTTTAGTAGGGTTTTGCCATTGATTACCATCGTGGAGTTCTTGCGCGGTTTGACTTGCTAATTGAAGTTGTTGCCGCAATTTTTTTAACCAAGTTTTGATTTGTCCTACTGCTGCATAGCTGGCATAATTTTCAATGTCGGTTTCGAGAGTTTTTTGTTGTAAAAGTTGTTGTTGCTCAACGGCACTGATTAAAAGTTTCAAGCGATCGCAATCGGGTATTTTGGCTTTCCCTAAAATCAATTGACTAATATCATCCAGAATGGTCGCCACTTGTTCGAGAACATCATCCAGCAAAATACTAACCGTCGTCAATTGGGGCAAAGGATAAATGCGAACTAATTCTTGCACTGTCATCAAAGTTGTCAAAATGCGATCGCTGTCTTCAATCAACACAATCAACAATTCCCGTAACTGATTTTTTCCCCAACGTCCCACGCGAGTATCGGTCAAAAGTTGTCTTGATTGCAATAATAATTGACGAGGTTGAGAAGAGTCAGGAATTTCATCTTGATTGACTACAGAAAATAAAAGAGATTGCCTAAGATAATTAGCAATTCCTCGAAAATTCCGAGCTACAACTCGAAGTAAAGGCTGATTCGGTTGAAAAGGCCAGATTCCCAATGCTAAAAAAATTGCCCAAGCTCCCCCAACTAAAGCGATCATTGCTCTTTGTAAGGCAATCTCCCAACCGCCTGAAGGTAGTGTGATGGCAATCAACAGAGATAAACCAATAACTAAGCCCGCAAAAGCTCCATTTTCATCATAAACAGTTAAATAGCCCGCCAAAAACAACCCAATAAAAACGACTACGACCGTTAATCCCAACCAAGCACTAACCAAGGTTCCAAGGATAATTACCAATATAATGCCGAAAGTTGCGCCGATGAGGGATTTAGCACGCACATCATAGAGACCACCCACATCTGCCAAAAGCAACAATTGGGCTGACGTGCCGATACTTAGACCCAATTCTGACTGACCAGTTGCATGACCAATCGCGATCGGAACAGCTAGGGCAAAAAAAGTTCTAATGCCTCTCGAAATTTCAATTTTTCCCGTCGGACGTAGGAGAAACTCAAACCGCTTGAGTAGCATGAAGAGTTGACCTTTGTGTATCTGTGGATTGGGAACAGGTCTAGAAGCTATCTAGATTTCTTAACGTGAGGATTGGGCCGTAATCGTCTGAATTAACCATTGATCATTTTGACGAATTAATTGATAGCGCACCAACAAATCATCATTTTGCAGTTGAATAGGCTGAGAATCTGCCTTGTCTATGTAATATTTTGTAGCTTCTTGAATTCTGGCCTGAATTGTTGCTTGATTAGGATTATCAGGATTAAATTGCAGTGATTTCATCTCAATTTTGTGGTCGTACTGACGATAATTTCCCCTTTGTTTTTCTCGTTCTGCTCTTCGTTGCCATTGGGACAAAAGAGGTTCGGCTAAAATTGCTGATAATGGAGCCAGATCATGGTCTTGACCAAAGGCTTTAGCTTTACTTGCTAACCAATTTTCAATTACTGTCTGGGCGACATCTTTTGTCAATTCTCCTGTAGGGATCAAATGGGCCTGGGCTGAAGCTGTATTCGGCATTTCAATTGGAGATTGATCTAAAGCAAGGTCTAGTTGATCAGATTGGAGCGCATTAAGCGGCGATCGCATTGATTGAACACCAAAAACGGTAGCTCCAATAATCGCCAAACTAGACAACAAAACCAATCCAAAACGCACTGGCTTAATAGTGATTTTGCGCTTACGCTTTATTTTTTTTCTGGGAACAGGAACAGATTCTTCTAAAAGATTAAAGTCATCAGTTTCAGAGCTTCCCAAAGTGGGAGAAACAAAAGAACCTGCGATCGGTTGGGAATAATCTGGGAAAGGAGCAAAAGTTTGATTGATGCCTTCATTAGGGGCTGTAAGGGTTGCGGTTCCTACGCCTTCATTCATCACCGAGGCATGACGAGAAGGTCGGGAACGATGGGACTCAGCGCGCCGTTTTCGGGGTAATTGTTGATCGGGCAGAGTGTCCTGATATTCTGCTGAATTTTTGACCATAGGAGATCCTAAATCGGTAGGGGAAGGCACGGCGGAAGATGTGATTGAGGTAATTAAGGAGTCGGAGGAAATCGTTTCTAAATAAATTTGGACATTAACATCAGCGAAATAGTCTTCTAAAGAAGCTTTTTGTCCAATTAGATCGCGAAAATGCGAAAAAATCTCACTTTCTAACCAATTCTCTCCATAGGAACAAAGTCCAGGGAGTAAATCAGGCGAACCCAAGGATCGTTCTCGAATTAAAGCGAGTGCTTTTTGATCCTGAGTTTTTTCGAGAGATTGACTCGCCAATTGAGTCTGACCTAATAATAAGGCACAAATCGCTTCTTCAAGTGCAACATCTTGACGATTATTTAACTTATTTATCAAGCTTTGACACTGAATCAAGTAACTTGGTTTTTTGAGAGTAAATCCTTTTGCGATCAAGGCATAAATGGCGAAATAGCTGGCCGCAAGGGAAGGACGCTCGGATTCTTCGACAAACAAATCAAGTTGTTCATCCACCGTCAGATAATTTCGTAATTGCTGCACAAAGCGGAGAAAATCATCAGTGCCCAACCCAGAACGATCATTGCCTTTGCCTTCAATTCCTTGACGATCTTGGATCATTTCTTTTAAAAGTTGGAGTCCTTGGGGGCGATCGCGGTTTTGATCCTGATCATCGGCAAGATGCTCCAAAATACGGTAGGGGCGTAATCGATAAAGTTCGTTACGAATTTCCTGTTGCACAGTCGGAAAAAGATTTTCTTCTTGTAACCAAGCTAGGGCCTTAAACCCAGAATAAGCAGCTTTTTCATATTCTTGTTGTTGCCACTGTTCTCGACTTAATTCTAAATCAGCCAAAGCCACCGTCAGCACTAGATCTTGATGACTATTCAAAAATTCATCTTTCGTTTCTGGATTTCTGAGGGCCGATTGACCGTATTGCTGAACTAATTCATATTCTCCCAGTTCTTGAAAGATCAACAAAGCTCCAACCAATTGGAAAGGTGTAATCTCGATCCCAGGAGGCTGGGGTGTTAAGGTATCAATTGCTGCCGATGAATTAATTTCTTCATTTACGGTTGTTGGGCTGATAAATTCAGATGATATGGCTTGAGGATTTCCCCACCATTGCTCTGTATAACTAATTCTTTGCTCTTCATCAGATAAAATATTATACGCCTGTTCTAATAATTCATTGCGAGAGGCGATCGCAACTTCACTATATTCACTACGGGGCAATTGAATTAGTCGATCTTGATAGGATTGTCGAATTTGATCCTCTGACACCTGTAAGGGGATTCCTAAAATCCTATAATAATCGAGAGGGATTCGCACAGTGGACATCCTCAAAACAGTCTTTTAATTTGCAACAACACCTAGGCTTACCATAATAAAGTGGTTTGTCAATAAATGTCTATTATTTGATAAGACCTAAAAGTTAAATATATACTTTTCAAACTGCATAACATTCTACTGACATAGGTTTAAACCTGGCGTAATTCTAGCGTAAAGATTGATACTCTGCGCAAAAGTTTTTTTGATAATTTCAAAAATTAACTGGTATATTTTTAGCGAAAATCTTCGTTTCTTGATCCAGTTAGCTGACAAATCTGAGATAATTCTTTACAACTTGATTTTTTGTTATAGAGCTACAGACGTT
>JANNLO010000176.1:0-2012 GCA_031396835.1 Snowella sp. SOY_38_metabat_116 | reverse complement strand
GTTTCATAACACTTGGCATCATCGAGAAGATTAATCAGGTTTATTTCCAGCATTCAGCGTGAGAGAGAAGAATTTATGAGTATTTATCCTACCAGTCTTTTACTTCCGTTTTTACCTCCCCGAAACACCTATTGAGCCATTAAAAAATATAATCCAAATTAAGGCATCCAAACTCTTGGCCGAACGGGAGAACGCTGGCGGTAAGTTTGACGTAATAAGCCCCAAATTGTTTCAAAATATTGCTTGACTTCCGCCGTAGAATTTCCACGATAACGACAAAGTAATCCTTCTCCTTGGGTTTGAGTCATTCCAATTTCACCTTCTGCGACCAAAGATTTTCCGAGCTGTCTAGCTTCAGTAATAATTTCGGGCGCGATCGCTTGTCCAATCCAAATAAAAGTAGCAATAATCGCTTTTTGGTTTAATCCATTGGCACTATTAATGATTGTTTTATTGCCTGGCAACCATTGACGATCAATCCAGAGCGGTTGACCTGCTTGCCAAATTTCTAACCGCGATCGCCAATCTCCTTCTAAAAATTGTTCGCCTCTTGCTGTCCTTCCTAAACGAGTAATTTCCCAACCACAAAAACAAGCATCAATACCCAATTCAACTCGCAAATCTTGCTGATAAATTGCTTGATTAAAAATCACTGTTTCTTGAGGTAACCATTCCAAATAAGAATTTTTTTCTAAATTTATTTTAATGATTTGTTGGGCCGTTTCACCCAGACTACGATAAACTTTATTGGCAGCAGCAGTAGTTAATAAAACCTGACTATTTGTGTCTAATTGAATATTTTGTAAGAGGCGATCGCCGCCCACAATTCCACCAGCCGTATGCAAAATAATACCATGACAAAAATCTTTTCCTTCAGGATAAAAAGCACGTTGTATTTTTAAGGGAGCTTGAACTAAAGCATTGCTTAATTTTGTTGTTTCGGATTGATAAGAATATTGTAAATCTAATTTTCCTGTCCAATTTTTTGTTTCAGAAACACTAGATAAAGAGGGCGATAAATTCATATTTTTTATTATTTAAAATTATTTGAAATATAATGAAATAAAATCACTAATCGCACTTTCAATCTTTAGAAATTAGAGGTGATCGCATTTAGTCCAAAGTTTTGAAGTATTCCAATAATTTTTATTGTTTAAATATAGAATGAGCAAAACAAATGCGATCACTTTTTCCCGTTTCAATTTAAAACCGCGATCGCCATATTACCACCAATCTAAAAATTAAGTATAATTTGAAGTAGTCAGTTATCCAAAACTAAAATAATGGAAACGAAAGAGCTAAAAATTTTAATTAAAGATAGCATTCGGGAAGTATTGCAAGAAGAAAAACTTCTTCTTAATTCAACATTTATCTCCCATGAAAATCATAGAGAAAATCAAGAATGGAATCAATTTTCTCTTGAGCAAGCTATGAGAGACTTGGAGAATGATAAACTTCCTGAATATACAGAAGCTGATCTGATAGAAAAATGGCAATAGTGGGTCAAGTCGCTCTATTCAAATTTCCCCAAACCGATTTTTAAATTGGTAAGTTGCGTCCTGCTTTACTAATTAAATTATTATCTAATGGTTATGATGACTGGCTAGTTTGTATGATTTCTACAAAAATAGGACAGGAAATAATAGGACTCGACGACACTATTTCACCCAATGACCGAGATTTTAAAGAAACAGGCTTAAAATCAGAAAGTGTGATTAGAGTTTCACGGTTAGCTGTTATTTCAGAGAAAATACTATTAGGACAAATCGGTCACATTTCTGTGGAAAGATTGCAAAAAATAAAGAGAAACTTAGCCGACTGGATTTTAACTTAAAAACGCGATCGCCGATTTAATCCCGCATTCAGCACAGCAATTCTCATTTTAAAACATTTGTACTATAAAAACTTGTCAAATTTACCAATACAGTTAAACAGGTCAACGATAGAATAAGGGTTTCAGGCATTGTAAAGCGATAGATTCATGAGAATCATTCTCATAATGAGAATTGCTG
>JANNLO010000153.1:0-4919 GCA_031396835.1 Snowella sp. SOY_38_metabat_116 | reverse complement strand
CAGCACCAGTCGCAGGAACAGCCAAAAACTTGTTCGAGGTAGCAGTATCAACTTTGGTTGTTAAAAGGAAGGTATTAGCTTCGTCAATAGTTCCATCTAATACTTGCGCAACAGAAGAAACAGTAAGAACATCATCAACTAGTACTTGTACAGAGAAGCCTTCAGCAAGTTCAACAAGACCATCTGCAAAAGGTGTGTAATCAAAAGTAGCAGATGTTTGTCCTGCTGCGATCGTTACGGTGAAGGGATTAAAGATGCCCGTACCAAAGTCGTTGAGGTTCGTTGAATCTGTTCCCTGATTTGAAGCAGATGTATCACCAGCAATTAAGTTAAATTGAACGATGGTATCGGTAGTTTGAGCTTCAGAAAGAGTGACAGTAAAGGACAGAGCCGAACCTTCATTGACTGTAGAGCCTGAAGAAGAAATGACTACGGTTGTGAAGGTAAAGTCATCAGCATTGCTTGCGCCAGCTACTAAATCTTGTTGTTCAACAGAAACAATACCTAAGCTACCCGCAGTATTGGTTAAGCTGTAGCCAGTCGAGCCAGTCAAAATATCGGCAGGAGCTACACTCAGATTGTCAAAGGAATCTGCGATCGCGTAAACGCCATCAAAATTACCAAGAGCAATAAGTGATTCGGCTGTGCCAACGGCGATCGCTTCATCAGTAATGAAAATATTGGCAGCGTCTCCACTAATAGCGGCAGCACCCAAAATTGCATCAGCAGTGTCTGCAATATCGTAGGTTACACCAGTCGCTAGAGTTGCAATTTCTAATAAAGTCGTTGCAGATTCTACAGTTAGAGCATCAACGGGAGCTTCATTTGCTGTTACGAGGTTTGCACCTTCTACAACAGTTTCTGCTTGTGTGGATAATAAGTTAGATGCTCCATCTTCAATATTGTAAAGAGGAGGTAAGGTAGCCGTGATCGCCTGTGCAACTGTAAAAACATTCAGAGAAGCGACAAATTGATTTGTAGAAGCTTCTGCTGCCGTTACGGTTGTTGGGTTTGTGGTAACAGTGTTGATAATTGCCCAAGAACTTAGAGATTGTTCTGCGGTAAAGGTTGAATTTCCAGCCGCTGTCATTTTTTGAGTAAAATCTAGGGCGACATCAGCACGGTTATATAACGCAGCTTGTCTTTCAGGGGGAGAATATTGGTTGATTACTGAAGGAAGTTCTAAATAATTAGGGATGCCGTTATAATCAGGCGAAGATAACCAACTCACCCAATAATCTAATTCCAAGGGATCAATATCAGCAGCAGCGATGCCGTAGTTATTTTGAAAAATTTGTATAACAAATTGCTCAGCACTAGCGACGTTTGGGGCCGCAAGATAAGGATAATTGGCTTGAGCTGCGGCTGATGTTGCGAAAAGAACAACTGCCTGCTCATAGGAAATATCGGCGGCGGCAGGACTGGCCCACCACTCTAAATCAGACGCTGAAGAAGCCTGATTGCCATACATAATATTTAGAGAGATAACGACTTGCTGACTAATAGCCATTGTTTTGAGAGCCTCACACGACTAACTTTGATTATTGTGACGATTATAATTGTATTATACAAATTTAGCTTAAAGATTTATTTTGTTACTCTAGAAGCTAAAATAATTATACTCAATATTCGTTCTCTGTCAAGTATGTTGTTAAAGTGGTAATTAAATCAATTTTTTGAAACGTTTTTGTCAGAGATCAAAGTTATTCTAGAAATAAGAAAAAAATTTTATAAATAATTATAATGCAAAACAAAAAAGAGAAATCCTTAGAAGGGATTCGAGGATTGGCTTCTTTAATTGTTTTTGTTGCCCATTTTTTGGCGGCTTTTAGTCCTGCGGCTATTTTTGGATCTGATCGGGTTTCTAATTTAGAAATATTTTATAAAACACCTTTAGGATTAGTTACTGCGGGTAATTTTGCAGTTTGTTTATTTTTTATAATGTCTGGATATGTTTTATCAATTAAGCATTTTACTAAAAAAACTGAAATTTCTGAAATTCAAGGAGATACTTTTAAACGATATATAAGGTTAGGAATACCTTTAATTATTACTTATTTTTTGTCATTTATGATTAGTAATTTTGGTTTTTATTACAATCATGAAGTTTTTTTGTTGACTGGTAATATTTGGTTTAAATATTATTTTATTAATCTAGAAAATAAAAGTTATTTGACTTTTTTACAAGAAATGATTTTCAAGTTATTCATTAAAGAAACTGCTTATGATTATAATCCACCAGCTTGGACAATCACAATTGAATTAATTGGTAGTTATTTAACATTTGGAATTTTAATAATAGCAAGAAACTTTAAATATAGATTTATCTTATATATAATCATTTTTATGCTTTTGTCAGGAGATTTTTTACAAAATTTCATTCTGGGAATTGCGATCGCCGATGCCAAAGTTAATTATATAGACTGGGAAAAATCACTGATCAATAACAACAAACTTTTATTTTATTTTACAATAAATATCTTATTTTTATTTTCTCTTATTCTGGCAGCTTTTCCTTATTATGTTCCCAAAAATATCATTATTTCCTCTGGTTCTTTTTATAGTATTTTTATTTTTTTAGATAATAGGAAATTTTTAGGAGGAGGAATAACTTTAATATCTAGTTTTTTGTTTTTTATAACCTATCGTTTTACTATTTATAAAAGTTTTCTCGAAACAAAATTTATGCAAACTCTTGGAAAATATTCTTTTATGTTTTATTTAACTCATTTTCTTAGCCTAGCTTCAATTTCTTCTTTAGTTTATATAAAAACAATAAATATGAATAGTTTTATCAATCTATCGTTGACATTTGGAACGTATCTTTTATCAACGACTATGATGACTTTATTAATGGCTAAATTTGTTGATTTTCCATCTATTCAGATTAGTAATCAGTTAAAATTATTTTATCTTAACAACTTGAATTCTCGGAAAATAAAATAATATCTTTAAATTCTCTTGTAAAAAAGATTAATAATACCATTCTGGAGCGATCGCCGACTTAGTATTCACAAAAACACAATCTAAAGTAGTTAAAACATCATCAGGATTTCGATAAGGTTCAGCAATATCCCATAAACGAAAATCAAATTGGAGTAACCAATTAGCAATTTCAGTTAAGAGCGGTGTTGTTTCACCATAGCCTCGATAAAGCCAACATTCAAGAAACAATATATCGACATTAGGTAAGGTTTTTACAGCACCTTTAAGGATAGATAATTCACTTCCTTGGGTATCAATTTTAATGACTTGAGGATTAGGTAAATTGAAAGTTGCGATCGCTTCATCAAGAGTTAACATCGGTACTTCTATCGGCGTAGTTTTTTGTCCAATATCTGGTATTACTAAGGTGCTACTACTCACTATATTTTCAAAAACATTCATCGTAACTGTGCCACTGTTTTCTCCTAAAGCATACTTATATAAATTAAAAGATGGATAAACTCGAAGCATTTCTGACATCAATTCTTGATAATCACTACTGTAATCGATCAGAGGTTCAAAGAGATAAAATTCTGCTTTTGAAACAACTTTATTAATATAATAAGACCATCCACTATTAGAAGCTCCAATATCAAAAATAATTTGAGGATTGTAACCTAAGTTTTTTAATCTTTTAAACACATTTCTATCTAGTTGAAGCACTTGATCATCAAGCTCATCTAGCATTTTTTGATAGTCGGCGCGGAGAGATTCAGAAGGAGAATTCATAAGAATTTCAGTAATCATGTTTTGTTTTCCGTAAAAAGCTTTGGCAGGGAAATATTTTGTTATTTAAGTGTATTTACATTAATCATCGCTTAGAGTCAATCTATCTTTTTTCTATATACTTTTAATGTGTAAATCTTTGTATCTAAAGCTTCTTCTGTTTCATACCATTGAGATTCTTTATCCTTAACAATATCCGATAGGTCAGGGTTCCAGGACGATCTAGCTTGTTTTCTTGGATCTATAATTATTGCTGACAATTTATTGATTTCGTCATCTTTCATTTGAACATGATAAGTAGGAAAATATACTTTTTTCGCCTTTTCTTTAATTGCATAAAATGCTTGAAAATCAGCGTAAACAACATCATTATTCTTTATATTTTTATCAATAAAATTTTCAACTTGTTCATAATTACGACTATCCCATTGCTGAGAAGTAAGAATAATTGCTGAAGGAAGTCCTGAATAATTAGCTTTGACAAGAAGAATCCCAAATATTGAATAAATAAGAATTTTTTTAAATCCATAAAAAGTTCTATTTTGCCTTAACTTATCTATGCTATGAAAAATACAAATAAGCATCGGCAGAATGGACATCCAGCTATAGTAAAGGGGATATTTTCCTAACGCACACATAAAAAAAGGAATCAAAATAGCTACTGTCAATCCTAAAGTTGAAGATGATCGTAATTTCAGGGAACGAGTCAATAATTCATAGCAGAAGATTATAAGAGTAAGTATGATAAGTGCTGGCCATGATGAGGTTTCGTCTAAGCATCCAGAACAAGTATAATCAGCCTTCGTATAAAATAGACTTTTAGTTTTGTTAATTATTATGCTAATCAAATTCCTTTTATCCGAAGATTCGGCTATGGTTGTATGTACAAAAGACATATTTATAAAATCATTCCAAACTCCGTTACTTGAATATAGTAAATATAAAAACAGTAGTCCGCAGGAAATTCCTACAACAACAGAAATGAATTCTTTCCAAAATAATTGATAATTGAATACCAACAAAATACTTAGAAAAAGTATAGAAAAAACCACAGAGGACAAGCCAGATGACGGCAAGAAAAATCCTACCAATGTGATGAGGAAAAGTCGTTTTTTTACATTATTTATTGAAAATAAAAAGAAAATAATTAGGCATAATAAAATACAAACAATATCGTATCTTCCAGAAATGTAGGAAAAGTTAATACC
>JANNLO010000207.1:0-7343 GCA_031396835.1 Snowella sp. SOY_38_metabat_116 | reverse complement strand
TCCGACTGGAAATTTATCAGTTTTGATCAAAATGCACCCAGTTATCCTAATTTAATTAAGATTACTAATACTCAATATCGTCCCGTAGATTTTATGCCTTTGTGCGGACGAGTTGTTTCTAAACCGGGTTATAGTACCTTTGCTGAAGCTTTGCGCTTAGATATTCCGATTGTTTCTTTAACCCGAAATGACTTTGCTGAAGGCGAATTATTGTTAACAGGTTTACGAGATTATTCATGCCATCAAATTATTGCTCCCGAAGAGTTTTTAGGAGAAGATTGGGATTTTTTAGAAAAGCCTTTAATAGCTCCTCGTAAAACTGAAAAACTAGCTAAAAATGGCTCGGAAACAATTGCCCAAGAAATTTTGAATCTTTTTTAAATTTTATTGCTCAAAAATCAAAAATCCCCCAACTTTTTTAAGATCGAGGGAATATTTGAAAAACTTTATCAAAACATCAGAAAAGGATTAATCTCTACCGTTAATCGCAAGCAATAGACGCAGAATGAAAATAAACAAATTAATGTAGGTTAAATACATCGACAAAGCAGCAGAAAGATACTGGTTATCTGAGTATTTACGAGGCAAAATGTAAAAATCAACAACCGAAGCCCCAGCAAAAATCAGAACGCCTAAACCTGAAATAGCAATCTCTAACCAACTGGGCGTAAAAACCCCAAAGAAAGAAAGAACTACTTGTCCTAAAATCACTACAAACAAAGCAACCATTGCCAGGCTGATTGTTTGAGTTAGAGCCATGCCATCTTTTTCAGAAAGGTTAGAACCCATTGAACGGGCAACAATAAAAGTGACTCCACAACCCAATGCTGCAATTCCAATTCCTTGAATGCCGACTCCCTGGGTTCCTAGCGCGACATAAACAATTCCACTCAGAGTATAACCAGACAGTAACCCATAAAGAGCTAAAAGTGGTAAAGCTACGCTGTTATTGGCTTTTTCGGCAATGCCACGTGCCACAAAGAAAACAACTACTGATGCGATGAGCGCGCCGATGAAAGTTGGCATAAATAAGGAAGGATTATTCTGAATCATTCCCAGTCCACCGTAGGTTCCCACTGCGGTTAAGACTAAGCCGCCGCCTAGATAAGGAAGGGCTTTGGGAATCACGTTTGGGCCAATTAGGGATTGGCTTTTGGCTTCCTTAATGGCTTGGCGGAAATTACTTGTATTACTCATGGATACTTTCTCCGAGATGAATTAAGGTTCTATTTAAATTTTATAGCGAAAAAAAGATTGATTGCGCTAGTCCAGATTACCGAAGAAAAAAAGAATTAACACTAATTCTAATTTTTAGTTCGCTCCGTAGTTTTTTTTAAATATCTCCGTATAAACCGAAAAGTCTTAGAAATACAATTCAACACCTTATCCACGCAAAACGCAGAAATAGCTCTCTCTCTGTATATACCGAGGGGTAATAAAAACGCGATCGCAGAATTTCCGTAGAATGCCGATAGTAGCAAAGAAAAGAGACACTCACAATAAGGATTATATGAACGATTAGACCTGAAATTTCATCTTTGGACACTAGGAACTATGGCAGCCCAATATTCACCCTTACGTTGTCTAGAACTTTTCTTCCGTTATCACCGTAATCCCTCCCTAAATTTACGGAATCAAATAGTGCAGCTAAACACGGGATTAGTTCGCCAAGTTGCCTATCGTCTGAGTCGCCAGTGTGCCGAACCTTATGAAGATTTGGAACAAGTCGGTTATCTAGGTTTAATTCGCGCTGTCGAAAGATTTAATCCCCATCAGGGAACGGCGTTTAGTTCCTTTGCAATTCCTTATATTCGAGGTGAAATCTTACATCATCTTCGAGATAAATCCAGCGTTCTACGAATTCCTCGGCGTTGGCAAGAGCTTTATACGAAAGGTAAAAATCTTCGGAAACAGCTGCATCTCCGTTTGGGCAGACCACCAAAAGAATTAGAAGTTGCGAAAGAATTGGATATTTCGCTAGATGAATGGCAAGAATGTCAGTCCATTCTACAAAATCGTTTTCTTATTAGCTTAGATCTAAATATTTCTCATTCTAATGAGTATTGTTTAACGGTTGCAGAAACATTGCCAGATATGCAAAACCAAGCAAAACAACACTTGGAAGAGGATCGTTTGCAATTACAGGGAGCGATTAATCAATTGGAAGATCGGACTAAAGCTGCGATCGAGTACGTATATTTACGAGAAATGCCCCGCAAGGACGCTGCTAAGAAAATTGGCATTAGTCCCATGACCGTTACCCGACATTTACACAAGGGACTAGAACAACTCAGTTTGTTACTCCAATGTCAGTCTGCTTAGATTTCATAAAATTCCTGCTAGCTATTTGCTGTTGAAAATTTGCGATCAAATCAGAAAACTCATCACTCGTTGTAGGGAATAAATTGTAAATTATCAACTATCTTCCCTTTTTGGACATCAAGATGAGTTTTTTAAATGCTGTTAATCTATTATTAGGACTTGCTATTAATTCAACTGATCCTAAAATTGTATAAATTATGGATTACTATGTAAGAAGAAATTCTGAAGACAATAATAGCTAAAATACTTAAGTCTTGATATTGAATTAGTTCTATCTATCTGGTACTGACTAGAGTTATAAATCTTGCTAATTATTAATCTTTAAAAAATAACCATATTATTTCATTTTCAAAAATAAATATTACGCTAATAACTATCTCTTAAAAACTACTTATCATTGCCTAACTATTTTCTATGACTAAATCAAACCTTGAAATTAGTGTTCAAGAACTGGCTCTCCGTCTATTCTCAAAAGAGCCTACTTTACAATTAATTGATGTTCGTGAAGCCCATGAAGTTGCGATCGCCCATTTAGAAGGATTTGATGTCCTCCCTTTGAGTGATTTTACAAATTGGTCAGAAACGATTAATTCTCGTTATCAAGCTGATTTAGAAACCCTAGTCATTTGTCATCATGGAATGCGATCCGACAGGATGTGCCAATGGTTACGGAATATCGGCTTTACAAATGTTAAAAATATAGTAGGCGGAATCGATGCTTATGCAGTGTTAGTTGATGCAACGGTAAGACGCTATTAAACAAAAATAGATTATGAAAACTTTTGCAAAATCCCTAAATCAATACTAACAAAATTGAGGTCATAATGCCCTTAAAAAATCTGACTAAATTATGCTAAAAAAACCAAATTTAACTGAACGTTATCAAAGCATTCTTCGAGCAACAATTCAACATTATATTGCCACTGCCGAACCCGTTGGTTCTAAAACCCTTTTAGAAGAATATAAATTTAGCATTAGTTCCGCAACAATTCGCAATGCTTTGGGCAGTTTAGAAAAATCAGGATTGCTCTATCAACCTCATGTTTCGGCGGGGCGAATTCCTTCTGATCAAGGTTATCGAATTTATGTTGACCACTTATTAACTTTTAATGATCTTAAAAAAGAAAAATTAGGGCGATCTTTAAAGCAACAATTAAAAGCACAAACTTGGAGTTTAGAATCCCTTTTACAAAGAGCAACCCAAATTTTGGCAAACTTGAGTGGTTATATTGCCCTGATTACTTTTCCGCAAACCTCAACCATTCAACTTCGTCATTTAAAATTAATTCAAGTTTCTCCTCAACAAGTGATTATTATTATTGTGACAGATGGTTATCAAACTCATTCCATTTTGATGGATTTACCTAACAATACAGAAGTAGAAGAAAATATTTGCCAAGAAGATTTTGAAGAAGAATTACAAATTTTATCGAATTTTTTAAATAGTCAACTACAAGACAAAATACTATCAGAATTATCAACCTTAAATTGGCAAGAAATAGATCAAGAATTTGCCTCTTATACGGATTTTTTGAAGATTTTATTAAAAAAATTGGCACCACTTTTTCAATCTTCTACGCAAATGGTGATTCATGGAGTATCTGAAGTCATTCGCCAGCCTGAATTTTCCCAATTAGAACAGGTACAAATGTTGCTTCACTTATTGGAACAAGAACAAGACCAACTTTTTCCCCTGATTTTTGAGTTACCAGACGGAAATAGTGTGGCAAAATCAGTCAGTATTCGCATTGGCTCAGAAAATCCTTTGGAGTCGATGCGCCCTTGCACCTTAGTTTCAGCGTTATATCGTCAAGGAAACATTCCAGTTGGCAGTGTGGGTATTATTGGGCCGACCCGAATGCTTTATGAACAAACAATTCCTTTAGTTGAATCAACAGCAAATTATTTATCAGAAGCCTTGAGTTAAAGCTTAGGTCAGTTTTAATTAATCTTCTCAATAGCTAATTGAAATTAGAATAAAAGTTCAGATTAATATATTTACTCTTCATAGAAATACTCTAAAAATCAATTAACTTGAATTAAATTTAGAATAAAAAAAGAAGAGAAATACTAATTTGAAAGAGGTAAAACTAGAACAATTCAGCATCTTCATATACTTTCTAATTTAACTTGAATTCAGATTTTATTAACTCGCTTTTTTAGGAAGTTGAGCAAAGCTTTTCTTGAAAATTTCAACCTTCATTCCTCCATCATTGTCAATTCCCAAAGCACTCCGAGCTTGTCCTAAAAAAATAGGTTGAGAAATACCAGGTTTAGGATGCAACATTGTCCGCGCTCGAATAGTTAATTTGTTATCGCCCGCTCTTGCTCCGCGACCATAAGAAAAATAATCATTCGATGCTTGTAACAACGTAGCTTTTAATTCTGTTTCAGTAATAGTCAGAGGAACTGAAATCACCACTTGATTCGCGCCAGTATCATAAACCCGAATAAAACGAACGGCTCCTGGAATATCTGTGCGACTAAATAAACCCAATGCTAATCCAAATAATCCGATGGTTAGAACGCCCATAAAACCCGTAAGTCCAACAAAGCGAAAACGGAATCCCCACTTCAAAGCAAATGCAAGAATTGTTAAAATCAGAGCGAAAATTGTGACGTAACCTGACCATTGTGCGTAGGTTGAAAATTCCATAAAGTATGGTTAAAGATTTGAATACAAATATCAAAAATAAAGTAACTTTTTCTAATTTACTAAATACTCATGCCTAAATATTTAGCAACAGTTTGAACATCTTTATCTCCTCTTCCTGAACAATTAATCACAATCCGAGGACTGCCATTTAATTGGGGACAAAGCATTTCTAAATAGGCAAAAGCATGGGATGTTTCAAGCGCAGGAATAATGCCTTCTAATTGGGATAAACGTTGCAGAGCTTCTATGGCTTCTACATCTGTAATGCTGTGATATTCTGCCCGTCCTGCATCTTTTAAATAGCTATGTTCGGGGCCAACGCCAGGATAATCCAAACCAGCACTAATAGAATGAGCTTCCACAACTTGCCCTTCTTCGTCTTGCAATAAATAGCTCATGGCTCCGTGTAAAACACCTGGACGGCCTTTGGTTAAAGTAGCTGCGTGTTTTCCAGAAATAATACTTTCTCCTGCCGCTTCTACTCCAATAATGCGTACCGAAGGCTCTTTAAGAAATTCATAAAAAAGTCCCATCGCATTCGAGCCACCGCCAACACAAGCCAGCAAAATATCGGGTAACCCGCCCCATTTTTCTAAACATTGTTCACGGGTTTCTAGCCCAATAACATGATGAAAATCTCTTACCATCATGGGATAGGGATGGGGCCCAGCAACTGATCCTAAAATATAATGGGTGCTTTCCACATTAGTTACCCAATCTCGAATAGCTTCTGAGGTAGCATCTTTGAGAGTTCCCGTTCCTGCAACGACTGGTTCGACTTTTGCTCCCAAAAGGTTCATGCGAAAAACGTTCAATTTTTGACGTTCCATATCTTGAACGCCCATATAAATAACACATTCCAAGCCAAAACGAGCGCAGACTGTTGCTGTTGCTACTCCATGTTGACCTGCTCCTGTTTCTGCAATAATTCGCTTTTTGCCCATGCGTTTTGCCAATAAAACTTGACCGAGAGCATTATTGATTTTATGCGCGCCCGTATGGTTCAAATCTTCCCGTTTTAAGTAAATTTGAGGGCCATTGCCGTCTGGTTTTGCGTAATATTCTGTTAATCGTTCTGCAAAATAAAGCGGACTGGGTCGGCCGACATAATCTTTTAAAAGTCCTTGGAGTTCTGCTAAAAAATCTGGCTCGTCTTTATATTGAGCATAGGCGTTTTCTAGTTCGCTCAGGGCAGGCATCAGGGTTTCAGGGACGTATTTGCCGCCATATCGACCAAAGCGACCAAACGCATCAGGAAATTGGGATTTAACAGCAGAAGTAGGTGCAAAAGGTGTTGTAGTCACGGTTGAAATAATAATGAAGATTAAAAATTTACTTACTAGCCTGCCCTACATTTTACGTCTTATTATGCACGGCTTCACTCAATTTAAAAAGTTGGTCAAACTTTAAGCCAATCAAAAATATCGACTGTGGTTATTTTCCAAGTTTCCAATCCTGAAATAACGGTTAAAGATTCCTGTTTTTCTGCTGTTGCCAGATGAACTTTGGGCAATCCATTCTGAAAAACCGTGACTGATTTTGCGGAGGGATCAATCAACCAACCCAGTTCTGTTCCCTGTTGCAAACAAAAAATAATCTTTTCCATCACTAATGTTACAGATTGGTCGGGTGACATAATTTCAATAATCCAATCGGGATGGCGATTAAATTGATCGGCAATTTCTCCATTCTGATCTTTTGGCAAATTTTCCCAACGAATTACGGCAATATCTGGCACAATTGAACGCCCCGCAAAGGTACAACGCAATTCGGGCAGAGCATAGGCTAATTTTTGAGGTTTACTCTGTTGATTAATAGCGGATGCCAATTCAATTTGTAATGTGCTATGTTTTCCTTTGGGCATGGGTTTTTGCGTGATAATTCCCTTAAAATATTCTTTCGCAGGTTTAGTTTCAGGAAGAGTAAGAAAGTCTTTTAGGGAAAGAGTTTGAAGTTTTTCTGTCGTGGTCACCATTGGGATTTCTCCGACGTTTATTTACTTTTTATTTTAATTCGCAAATTTCTGATCTAATTAAAAAGCGATCGCCTATTATTTTTCAACAAAAAAGCGATCGCCGAAGGTTTAATTTTTATTAATTACAAGGGATTGGCAGCAGAAGGGCGACGATTAATCACTTGATCAATTAATCCGTAATCCTTGGCATCGTCCGCCGACATAAAAAAATCTCGTTCGGTATCATCGACAATTTTTTCTAAGGGTTGTCCCGTATGACTCGCCAAATGACTGTTGAGAAGACCCTTTAGATAAAGAATTTCTTTGGCTTGGATTTCAATGTCCGTTGCTTGTCCTTGGGCACCACCAAGGGGTTGATGAATCATAATGCGGGAGTTGGGGAGGCTCATG
>JANNLO010000058.1:0-2905 GCA_031396835.1 Snowella sp. SOY_38_metabat_116 | reverse complement strand
TTGAGAGCAGAGAGAAATTTTCTAGCTTGGATTTATTCCCTTTTTGAACCGTTAAACAACTTTTGCAAGAGGTCTAGTGATCACACTACTCGTTTGTTAGTATCAATATAAATAAATACAGCATAAATAAATACAGCGTTACTTCCGCAACGATTCTGATATGGATGAATAGCCATAGATTCAAAATCTTATAAAAAATATTATTCCAAGCACGAGGAATTCTGTCCCTTAGCATGTCAAATTCAAATCAGAATCCAGACCGAAAGATTGCTATTGTTAATCTCGTAATTGCGTTTTTAACTTTTGTTCTTGCAGTTATTTATGGGTTTCCAAATTTCTGGATTTTTTTCAAAAAAGAAATTTCCCCTAATTTTCAACAGCTAAAAATCGAAGAGAAACTACCAGTACGTCAAAATTTATAATGACTATTTTTTGTCTATGCTAATTACTACTAATTCACAAAATGAATTTCAACAAGAAGGGTCAATGGATGTAAGACCTTTTCTTGATCCTGGAGACGGTGGTTCGCTTGACAAGACTTCACATCCACAAATACCAATAGTTTTCATTTTTCTTTTCAGTATTTTTGCTCTTTACCTTATACTCCAAAAAATTCTACCCATTCTTTCTTTGCTAGAACAAACAGAACAAAAAAAAGAAGATCGTGATCGAGTTTTTATATCTCATCTCGAAACTCAATATTCTCTTAGTCAGTCTAAAATTCTCTCTTACTTAAATCAACTTAAAATTGAAGTGAGAAGTGAAACTAAGAATAAGAAAACGTTCACGTTCATAGATGTGAAGGATTCTGAACACTTTAAGAATTATATTAATCAAAATTCTATCGGTAAAGAGTCATCTCAGACAAGTCAGAAGCCTATCGAAACGTTGAAAAATTCGGGTAGTAGCGTAAAACGGGACACTTTGCTCAATGTCTTGCCGAGTGAAAATGGTTGTAGGGCTGACTCTGTAGGACGAAGGCTCAAACTCTTTCAGGGTAAGCTGCCCCGCCTTAAGTTGATACCCAAAAATCCAAAAAGGTTAAAGTAGTTCTATGAACGTTCAATGGACTTTATTAAGTCAAAATTTTCTAATTAATTTACTGTATTTCTTCTCCATTATAGCCATTAGTTCCATTAATGGATGTACATTTCGTCAGGATGGAGCATCGAATGTCTCTTCACTCACAACTGCTGATAGAGAGCCGAAATTTTCAACATTGGAAATCGTTTCTGGAGAATTTAAACCATTATTGGTAATTTATACTTCAGATACAGGAAAATCTTATGTTTGGTTCATGCTCAGTCCACTTGGAATATACACTAGTAATCAAAGAGCAATAATAATAGCTAATAGACTTGAAGCTTACAGGAAACAGAAAATGATTGAGGTCGTTTGGGGTTCTCTCAATCGTGAAAAAATTATATGTGCCCGTACGGAAAAGAATCCTAAGGATTGTCAAACTATAGTGACTCTCCCACCCGATGTTGAAACTAAACAAGTGCTTTATCTCTTACGATGTAAATTAGACGAACCAGACGATCGTGCTTGTGTTAAGCCAATTAAAAGTTAATTAGTATAAGTCCCTTTAATCAAGAGCTTTCTAATCAATTGCGGTATATAGTTCGGGATTACTAGCAGATGCTGACCGCGAGCCGTTATACTTTGAACCCAATGAGAGATGCGATCGCCGTCTCATCAAGTTTAAAAAGCGATCGCTGAAAAATATCAAGCAAGGATTAATATTGAGTCAAAATTTTTGGGAAAATCCTTAATCTGTTCTTTATATCTTGTGATTAATTGTAAGAGAAAGTCACGATTACAATTCCCAATCCGAAGCCAAATTAATTTGGGGGGATGACCGTAAAGTAAAGCCCGTTGATAAAAATCGGAATCTTTAGAAATCACAATGAAATTATTATTTTTGGCGTATTCCCAAATTATTTCATCAGCAAATCCTTTCATCCCAATATCCCTAACGTGAAGACTATTAGGAAATTCAGTAGCCAGTAAACGCGGCAATTTGGGTGATAAATTTTCATCAAACAGTAATTTCATCTGGAATCATCATTAAATGGCGATCGCGGTCAGCAGCAAAAGCGAAACAGGCTTGTATATCTTGCAAGGTTAGATCGGGAAAATCATCTAAAACTTCCTCAATCGTCATCCCTCCCCCCAAATAGTCTAAAACATCATTAACGGTGATGCGAGTATTAATAATACAAGGCTTTCCGCTACGAATGGAGGGGTTAATTGTAATTCGTTGACGATAATTCATTGTTTGTTCCTCAGAATTAGAACGTTTAATTTGAGTTAAATCTAAATACTCGATGATACTTTCTCCATCATCAAATATGCGATCAAATTCTTCAGCTTTCATAAATTTTTACCTCTTCAGGTCTAGAACGTCGGACTGAAATAATACGGATTTTGGTGTGACGATAGGTAATCACGGCTGACCAATGCTTACCGATAATTCTACCAATTACAACAAATCGCGGTTCATTCTTCGTTTGGGCTGGAATCTCAACTTTTTGGGCATCTAACCATAAAGCTTGGGCTTCAATAAAATCTATACCATGCTTATTTCTGTTGGATTGGCTTTTATTGGGATCAAATTCAAATTCCAGTTTTTTCATCCTGTTGAGTTTGTTTGTGTCCAATTGCTATACTACGGCATAACCAACCCATTTTTAAATGCGATCGCCGTCTTATCAAATTTTTAAAAAGCGATCGCCTCACAAACAAACTATCCCTGTAAAACTTGACTCGCTGTTAAGGTTAATTCAGGAAAAATAGAGGATGCGATCGCCCGATCTCCTTCATAGATCCGTTCATCATAAAAACCTTCCACCCATTCTAAAACCGTGACTTTTTGAGCAATGGGATCGACAATCCAATACTC
>JANNLO010000051.1:0-11891 GCA_031396835.1 Snowella sp. SOY_38_metabat_116 | reverse complement strand
CAAAGTTTGCATTAGCCTGAATGCCATCACTAAGTCGTAATTGGGTACTTGTACCAGATACTTTGACATCAATAAACAAGTTGTTTCCAAACAAGTCAGTTCCTGTGAAGGCAAGTCGATCAGTTCCTTTGATGAATTGGTTGATAATATCTGTACCATCTCCTAAAGCATAGCGAACAAGATCAGAAACGCCGTCATTGAGTCCTAAGTTAAGGGTGTCGTTGCCTGTTCCCCCAACCAAAATATCACTACCGCTATTACCTGTAAGGACATCATTACCCTCATTACCTGTGAGGATATTGTTGGCACTATTCCCTGTAATCGTATTAGCTAAGGTATTGCCTGTTCCGTCAATGTTAGCTGTTCCTGTTAAAGTCAGGTTTTCCACATTCGTGCTTAAGGTATAGGTGACAGAGGAGTTAACTGTGTCAATTTCTGTAGCAAGCGTTGAAGTTTCTGTAACAATATCATCCACATTATCCACTGTGTAAGTATCGCTTCCTGTGCCACCTGTCAGGGAATCTGTGCCAACACCGCCATTGAGGACATCGTTGCCATCTCCACCGAGAAGAATATTATTGTTGGCATTACCGATAATCGTGTTATTAAATCCGTTACCTGTGCCATTAACAGCCGTATCGTAGAGATAGAGATTTTCGAGGTTGGTATCGACTAAGCTGTAGTCGAGATAGGCATAAACCGTATCCGTTCCTTCTCCTGATAATTCGGTGATGATGTCATTAATATTATCTACATGGTAAGCATCATTCCCTAGACCACCAATCATGGTGTCATTGCCGAGACGACCATAAAGTAGATTATTATTGCTATCCCCTATTAAAGTGTCATCATAGTTAGAGCCATAGACATTCTCTATATTACTGATGATGTCACCTGTCGCATCACCTCCATTGGCTGAGTTTGTACTTAAATTAATTGTTATTCCTGCATTAGAAGGCGAGTAATCAATGCTATCGATTCCAGTTTCACCATTGATGGTATCGGCTCCTACTCCTCCTCGTAGGTAGTCATTTCCATCTCCACCGAGAAGAATATTATTGTTGGCATTACCGATAATCGTGTTATTAAATCCGTTACCTGTGCCATTAAGAGCCGTATTGTAGAGATAGAGATTTTCGAGGTTGGTATCGACTAAGCTGTAGTTGAGGTAGGCATAAACTGTATCCGTTCCTTCTCCTACTAATTCAGTGATGATGTCACCTGCATTATCAATGTAGTAGACATCGTTGCCTGTACCACCTGTTAAGGAGTCTGCACCTGTCCCTCCATTGAGGACATCGTTACCACCACCACCAGTCAGGATATTGTTTGCGCTATTACCTGTAATGATATTACTACTCGCATTACCAGTACCGTTAATTGCAGTTGTTCCTGTGAGTGTAAGGTTTTCTACACCATTAGGTAAGGTTCGAGTAATACTACTTTGTAATGTATCTGTAATCGTAACTTCCCCAATATTTGCATCTGGATCAAGCGTTGCATTAATCGGATTTGAGAGAGTTACTGTAAAAGCTTCATTAGCTTCATTAAGGTTGTCGTCAAGAATGGGAATGCTTATCGTAGCAACAGAGCTATTTGCTGCAATAATTAAAATTCCTGACTGAGTTGTGTAGTCTGTGTTGGCAGTAGCATTAATGGGAACAGTTGTGTAGTTAAGAGTAATATCTTTGGAACTAGGATTACTAATATTTACGGTTAGCAGAGCGTTAGCATCTTTACCTTCTACAACAGTAATATCGTTGATTGAGATAACCGAATTGGAATCATCATTGTTAATCGTTCCCGTAACAACATTAGCTGTGCCAATCAGATAGCCACTGCCTGTTGCTAAAGAAAGATTGACGGTTTCATTATCTTCAAAAGTAATGTCGGCGGTTGGATTTACTGTTAAAATTGCAGTTGTTGAACCTGCGGCAAAAGCTATTGTTCCAGCAGTATTTCCAAAAGTAGTAGCTCCCGTTTGGGTATAGTCTGTGTTAAAAGTGGCGGTTCCTCCAATACCATAGTTAACAGTAAGAGCGTTAGTTGTCGAACCATTACGAGTAAAGGTATAAAGAAGATTATTTATTCCATCTTCACTAACATTATTAGGAGCGACTGTTAGGGTAATAGTAGGAGTTGTACTATTAATATAACTGAAATAACTAGCCGTCAAGTTCAAAGCTGTTTGATTACGAATAATCCCGATTAGCTCATCTTGTTCAGTACCAGGTTTATTAAAGAAAAGTCGAGTATCTAGACCAGCAACAGTAAGAAAATAATCAGTACTCAAGCCCTTTAGCTGAATAATATCTTGACTACTGTTGAAGTCTTGAATGTTAGCATAGTCTCCTAAGCCTGCACTACCTGTTCGACCATCATCATAGAAAAGTTTAAGTCCATCTCCCAACACAAATAAATCATTGCCGCTACCACCAGCTAGATTATCGAGTTCTCCTCGTCCAGCAATACTACTGTTAGGATTCACTCCAATTAGAGTGTCATTACCACCACTGGCATTAAGCGTGTCATTTCGCCCTCCACCAATTAAGGTATCATTACCATTCCCTGTCGTAATGTCATCATTAACCTGAGTACCAGTAATTTGGAATTGCTCGATATTACTAAAGTTAACTTGATCATAAGTATTATCGATGTTGTGGTGGGCGTAGAAATAGCCACTTCCATTATTAAAAGAAGTACCAATACCGCCATAGCTATTAGCAGAATAATCAACGATTAGAAGATCGCTATCTGCACCACCATCAACCGTATCACGTCCTAATCCAGCATTAATAATATCATTCCCATCTTGGGTATTTAATTCATCATTAAATCGTCCTTTCAGTTTGATTGTGTCATTGCCAATACCTGTAATTACGTCAAACACTTCAACATTAGCAATAGTTGTTCCTATTGGTACAATAAGACTTACGCCAGTAGTATCTAGAGTAATATTTGTGGTGATAACACTAAAGTCATCTATCAGTAAGTCCGTTCCATCGCCACCATCAATACTGTCATTGCCTGCACCTGCATTGAGAGTATCATTTCCTATTCCTCCTGCTAGAACATCATTACCCGCACCTGCATTCAGAGTATCATTTCCTGAGCCACCAATTAAGGTATCATTACCATTCCCTGTCGTAATATTATCGTTTAGCTGAGTACCAGTAATTTGGAATTGCTCGATATTACTAAAGCTAACTTGATCGTAAGTATTATCGATGTTGTGGTAGGCGAGGTTGTGGTAGGCGAGGAAATAGCCACTTCCATTATTAAAAGAAGTACCAATACCGCCGTAGCTATTAGCAGAATAATCAACGATTAGAAGATCGCTATCTGCACCACCATCAACCGTATCACGTCCTAATCCAGCATTAATAATATCATTCCCATCTTGGGTGTTTAATTTATCATTAAATCGTCCTTTCAGTTTGATTGTGTCATTACCAATACCTGTAATTACGTCAAACGCTTCAACGTTGATAATAGTTGTTCCTATTGGTGCAATAAGACTTACGCCAGTAGTATCAAAGGTTATATCTGTAGTGATATTGCTAAAGTCATCTCCCAGTGTGTCTGTTCCATCGCCACCATCAATATTGTCATTACCTGCCCCTGCATAGAGAGTATCATTTCCTGTTCCTCCTTTTAGAATGTCGTTTCCTGCACCTGTCGTAATAATATCATTAACCTCAGTACCAGTAATTTGGAATTGTTCTATATTACTGAAGTTCACCTGATCGTAAGTACTACTATCATAATAAGCAAAGAAATAGCCGCTTCCATTATTGAAAGAAGTACTGATGCCATCATAGTTATTACTGGAATAGTTTACGATTAACGTGTCATTGCCAGTTCCTCCATTAACGACATCGATGCCTAATCCTGGCGCAATTATGTCATCTCCAGAAGTTCCAGTAATTGTTTCATCGCCATCAGTTCCTGTAAAATTTTGCTGTTCTACCTGAATAAGTTGACCATTGATCGTAATAGTCCCCTGATCATTCTCAGCTTTCAAAGCTTGCAAAGTTAAAGCATCCAAACTTTCACCCGCAACTAATGCCGCAAAAATCGCTCCTTCATCTCCCGCACTATCAGAAGTATTAATCTGAGCATCCACAAAATGCCCAAACTCTTCTAATATCAAAGCTTCTAAAGATTGCTGATTCGCTGAACTTACAAACGCATCCGACAAATAAATTTTATTCGTGCTAATCGCATAAGCTCCATTCGCCGTTCCCAGAATGTCATTACTGACGATTTCAATTTGGGGAAACGAACTAAAATTTCCACTTTGCCATTGTGATTTTAAACTTGCCGCGATCGCAGAATCATAACTTGACCCAAAAGCCGTATCAAACAAACTCCAAAAATTGCTCAAATTAGCAAAACTTGTAAGTTGGGCATAAACAGACGCGAGACTCGAAACAGAAAAACTAGACATAAAAATTTCATATTTGTGAAAATCTACTTCATATTGTAGAACTCAATCGAGTATTTTTTCAACATAAAAAGGTCACATCTTTTTAACTAAAGTTAACGAGAGAATAGGGGTTTCAGCGAAAAAGGTCACATCTTTTCAAAAAAGCTTGACTTCTGCAACTACTTAATGTAAAGGAAAAAATAGTCACAAAAACGCGATCTCCCCTTCCGAAAAGAGAAAAATTGCGATCATGAAACGGCACTGCGTGATCGCCTCAATGTTACAAATCTATAGATTGTTAAATATATCCGTTAAAGTTTTTGCCTCTAAAATGCGATCGCCTGAGATAAAGCAAAAATAAAAGTGCGATCATCAGCAATTAAAAGATTATTTTCAGTTGCTATTAAACTAAAAATTTCAACACCTAATTTGGCAAACTATTCCAAAAAATTGATAATTTGAGAAACAACATTCTTGCCCGATTGTTAATCTCTTATTAAAGATTTCTCTCAATCTCTAAGCTTTTATGAAAGGAGTCTAAAAAACTTTTTAATATTAGAAATGATTGCTTAGTTTTAAGAAACTTTCAATAAAAAATAATTAAAATTTTGTGTGCGTTTATCCTGTTTTCTAATCATCCAAAACGGGTGCTATTTTCATTATTCGTTTGATTAGCAACTTTAACTCGTAAATTTTGACAACGCATTAATTCAGTAAAATTCAAGCCATTTCGATTTTCAATTTGGGCTGTTTTTTCGATCGCTAATCGGAGAAAATTGGCGGCATCGATTGTGTTATAGCCTCTTCTTCCTGCTACTTTAATCGCTGTTTCATCTGCTTCAACTTCCCGTTCTGTGCTACGATAATTTTGCCAAATCTGATTAGCTGCGATCGCCGTTAAACTGGCCGCCACCACCAAACCGACAGCATCTTTTTGCCAAAGTTGAAGCGCAACGCCACCCAAACCCAGAACAGTGAGACCTTGATAAATATCAGGTTTAAACCAACGAATATTAGATAAACGACAAACGACGCTGAGTAACAATAAATCCTGTTGCGGTTGGGGTAATTCTTGCCAAAGCTCAAAATTAATAGCAATAATGCGATCGCCGCGTTCCCAAGGTCGAGGAAATTTATAATCAATTACCTTAGATTGTTGCGGTTGGCTAATAATATCAGTTAACATTCGACCCGAAGCTGGCATAAGTTCTGATAAACGCCGAATTTCTAACTCTATATCCATAAATTATTAACTCCGATTGTCACCTATGGGTTTTAAAGTAAGAGTAGCAAATTTAGGACGCGATCATGAACCGATTTCAACATCTAATTGGTCAACCCCAGGCAATTGAACTTCTTCAACAGGCGATAGCCCAAAATCGTATTGCTCCTGCTTATCTATTTGCTGGCCCATCAGGAATTGGTAAATCTCTCGCCGCTAAAGCTTTTGCAGAAGAATTATTAACATTTAATTTGACTCTAGGACAACAAGAAAGTGTCAAGAAACGTTTTTTTGCGGGCAATCATCCAGACCTTTTTTGGGTTAGTCCAACCTATCAACATCAAGGAAAATTATTAACTGCTAAAGAAGCCGAAGAAAGTGGTTTAAAACGTAAAGCTCCTCCTCTAATTCGCATTGAACAAATTCGAGAAATTGGGCAATTTCTTAGTCGTCCTCCTTTAGAATCTGCTCGTGCTGTGGTTATTTTAGAAGAAGCTCAATCGATGAATGAAGGGGCTGCCAATGCTTTATTAAAAACCTTAGAAGAACCAGGTAAAGCGATGTTAATTCTTCTTGCTCCAAGTGTAGATTCTCTATTGCCGACTCTTGTTTCTCGTTGTCAACGTATTCCTTTTTATCGACTATCAACTGAAGCAATGGAAGTAGTTTTAAAAAAGACGAGTTGTGAAGAAGTCTTAAATTATCCCCAATTGTTGGAGATCGCCCAGGGAAGTCCAGGAGAAGCAATTTTAGCCTTAGAACAATTAAAATCTATTCCTGAAAATCTTCAGCAACTTTTAACAAAACTTCCTAATAATGCTCGCCAAGCTTTAGAAATAGCGAAAACAATTGATAAAGAATTAGATACTCAAGTTCAACTTTGGTTAGTTGACTATTTACAATATTCTTATTGGCAACAAACCACTAATTCTACTCAATTAAAAATCCTAGAAAAAGCCAAACAATATTTATTAGCTTATGTCCAACCCCGTTTAGTTTGGGAATGTACTTTTTTATCATTATTGGAAACAAAAAGTTCTAATTAATAATAGGTTTTAATAATGATTAATTATATTCAAACATAAATCTGGAATAAGCATTTTGCACGTTTTATTGATTTGTTACGAGAAAAATTAGTTTTGCAGCAATCTCAGATAATGGCAGAATAAAATCAACGGTTCCTGTTGCGATCGCATTTTTTGGCATTGCATTAAACTCAGCAGTTTGGGGATCTTGCACAATTACTTTACCGCCCATTTGATGAATTGTTTTGACTCCCATCGCGCCATCTTTTCCTGTTCCAGTTAACACAATCGCGATCGCTTTTTCTTGATAAGTAGCCGCCACAGAATTAAACAGTGCATCAGCAGAAGGACGAACAAAATGGACTAATTCAGTATGAGTTAACGCAAGCTTTCTATCAGGATTAACTAATAAATGTCGATCAGGTGGTGCAATATAAATAGTTCCCTGACAAGTAATCTCTCCCTGTTCTGCTGCTTTGACTGGTAACTGAACTTTTCGCGCTAAAATTTCGGCTAATTGGGAAACATAATTAGGAGAAAGATGCTGAACCACCACGATAATACAAGGAAATGTTTTGGGCAAACCCCCTAAAAGATCCGATAGAGCATTTACTCCCCCCGCAGAAGACGCGATCGCCACAATATCAAAATTGACATCAAAAACAGGTGGTATTACATCGCCATTTTTTATCTGATGCCCCAAAGTGGGAGTCTTATCTATGATATTCACAATAATTCACAGCCTATTTCATAGGATTATCCAACAAAACCTAGTATTCAGTCTAAGCCTATATTCCCTGAAAAAGCCAAGAGAAAATTACTAACTATACAATAACAAACTAACCAGAAATAAGAAGAGAAATTAAGAATTGTCTTGATTTGATTTAACCGTTTCCTTGACAGAAGAAGAATGAGAACGAATTCCCCAAAAAATATCATAAAGAAAACTCCAGAAATTTTTGCTTTCTAAAAGTCCCAGAGATTGTTCACAGCCTTTGTTATCTAATAAAGGTTTTGTCGCATAATAAGCTGGTTGATATTTATACCAAGGAATAGATGGCCACAAATGATGAATTAAATGATAATTTTGGCCAAAGATCATCAAATTTAAAATAGGACTAGGATAAACTCTGGCATTTTTCCAGCGATCGCGTTCTTGAAAAGGACGGTGAGGTAAATAATCAAAAAATAAGCCAAGAGTAACGCCAACAACCAAGGCTGGAACAAACCAAAAATTCATCACATAACCAATAAAACCATAATGAATTCCTAGAAAAACAATTGTAAATAAAAATAAACGGCTCAAAAACCATTCTAAAAGTTCATATTTGCGCCACAACTTTCGTTTAAAAAAGAAAATCTCATGATAGAAAAAACGGGCCGCAATCAGCAATAATGGGCCACCTGTTGAGACAAAATGATCAGGATCATTCTCAGGATCATTAACATGGGCATGGTGTTGTAGATGAACCCTCGTAAATACGGGAAAGGCAAAACCCAACATTAACGCGCTTCCATGACCCATAATGGCATTAACTGTTCGATTTCGGTGTGCTGCATTATGAGAGGCATCATGAATAACAGTGCCAGAAAGATGCAATGCCAAGACATCCGCACAAAAACAAATCCAATCGGGCCAACCCCATTGCCAATAGGCGACAATTGAGCAGGCTATAAGCGATAACGCCGTCAAAAACATTATGACATTCAGATTAATGCCCCCGTGAGCTTTTAAAAACTCCTTCGGGACAGTCGGCAGCGTTTGGGTCGCCTGCATTGCGCTGATTTGCTCCTCAACCTTAAAAATTTAGTCCACTTTTGGCTAGTTTATAGCATCTGGGGTGTTTAATAAAGATTTGTATCATTACCTCATCTTATATAAATAGCCTTTAAGAATTAAATTTTATGAATTTTCATTAGAGCGGGAGACTGGAAAGATTGCCTGCGATCGTTTTATATTTTTCATAAAGTTCCATGAGACGATCGCCTTCCACTTGAAGTTCAGAGTTGGAATAGTTTTCTAAAACTTCGATCAAACGAATCTCATCACCCGTATTGGCAGAGGTAATCAAAGCATTGCGTAAAGTTTCTGTATTACTCGGCTCTGAAGGATTATGGATGACTTCTCCTACTTTTTTTAAGAGGAATTTTCCCGCAAAACTATTGATAATTTTGGATAGTGCATCGGGAGTAACAGGAATTGAGTAGTTTAAAATTAAGCGTAAATCTTCTGGCTTTTTATTAACTAAGTCTAAATAAGACTGCAATTCTGGAGAAGCTATTCCTGTCTGGCTTAAGGTACTCAATTCTGCTACGGCGATCGATTCTTCTAGAACGCTATATTTTAAAATCACCTTTTCTGCTGCTTGAATAGGAGCGATCGCG
Organism: Snowella sp. SOY_38_metabat_116; assembly: GCA_031396835.1. Lineage (GTDB taxonomy): Bacteria > Cyanobacteriota > Cyanobacteriia > Cyanobacteriales > Microcystaceae > Snowella. The sequence continues at coordinate 2,830 of JANNLO010000051.1, read as the reverse complement.
ATAAATGAGCTTATGACTGAAAATAATAATGTCAAATATTTCATGTTGTCTAATGTCTTAATTAATCGCAAGAGAACTCACTTAAATTGTTCAACCCTTATAATAATAGATAGAACAATAAAATTGATGCAACACAGGATGCGTTATGACGGTAACTTTTAATCCCGCTATCATGAAGTCGATTGAACAATTAGACTATGCTGTGACAGTCGGGGATGTGGCTGCCCAAGCAGGTTTAGAAATTAATTTTGCCCAACAAGGATTAATGACTCTAGCGGCAGAAGTGGGAGGACATTTACAAGTTGCAGATTCGGGAGAAATCGTTTTCCAATTTCCCAAAAACTATCGCACAGTTCTTCGGAATAAATATTGGCGATTACGACTTAAGGAAGCTTGGGAAAAAGTTTGGGGTGTGCTTTTTTATTTAATTCGGATTTCTTTTGGGATTGTTTTAATTGGCTCTATTATTCTGATGATGATCGCGATCACCCTGATTTTAATTGCGGTTAATTCCAGTAAGGATAATGATAGTTCAAATGATAATCGTGGTGGTGGTTTTTTCTTTTTTCCAACAAATATTTTCTGGATCTTTACTCCAGGAGATAGTTACAATCGTCATGAAAATGATAGCGACAGAGCAAATAAATCTAAAAGTAAGATGAATTTTCTCGAAGCCATTTTTTCTTTTTTATTCGGAGATGGCAATCCTAATTACGACTTAGAAGATAAACGTTGGCAACAAATTGGAGCAATTATTCGTAATAATAATGGTGCTGTTACGGCCGAACAAATCGCACCTTATTTAGATAATATTACTCCTCTCAATCAAGAATCAGAAGATTATATTTTACCTGTTCTAGCTCGTTTTAATGGCTATCCTCAAGTCTCACCTGAAGGAGATATTATTTATTCCTTTCCTGAATTGCAAGTAATGGCGAAACAACGCAAATCTAACGCGATCGCAACTTATTTACAGGAAAAAATATGGCGATTTAGTCAAGCCGAAAGTAGTCAAATTATTTTATCAATTGGTTTAGGTGGAGTTTATATTATTCTGGCGTTAGTATTAGGAAATCTTTTTCAAAAGTATGTCGTTGATATTGCGCTTATCGGTTTTGTGCAATCAATTTATCCTCTATTATTAATTTATGGAATTGGTTTTTTAATCATTCCTTTAATTCGTTATTTCTGGATTCAAAATAAAAATAAACGGATTGAAGCCCGCAACCAAAAACGTCAAGTCAGAGCCGAGAAAGTTCTTCAACCCAATTCTGTCCTGCACCAAAAATTGCAATTTGCCCAAGAATTTGCGAGTCAAACCGTAATCACGGAAGCAGATATTACCTATTCGACCGATCAAGACTTATTAGAACAAGAAGCAAACCGTTCTGATAAAATCGATCAAGAATGGCAACAACGTCTTAACTCACAATCTTAATTTTGTATCTATTTATTATCTTTGTTTTATCTCTTTTATTACATGACTGAAATTTCTCAAACCCTTCATTTGCCGAGTCAAGAAAGTGCGATCGCGTTAGCAGGAATTAAGGAAGAAAATTTAACTTATCTTGCCCGACATACGGGAGCAAATTTAGTTTTGCGCGGTAAAGAAATTCGAGTTTATGGGGAAGAAAAATTAGTTGAAAGAGCCTTTAAAATTTTGCGATCGCTTTCTCCCTATTGGCAAGAAGCAAAAACTATTTCTCAACCCGATTTATTAACAGCTTGTCAAGCATTTGATACTGGAAAAACGGAAGAATATCAATCACTTCAACGCACAGTTTTAGCGAAAACTCGTTTAGGTGAAACCATTCGCGCTAAAACTTTTCGACAACGCCAATATGTTAAAGCGATTGAAACCCATGATATTACTTTTTGTATTGGCCCAGCAGGAACTGGTAAAACTTTTTTAGCAGCAGTATTAGCCGTTCAAGCCCTACTCAATAATCAATGCGATCGCATAGTTTTAACTCGGCCTGCGGTGGAAGCGGGAGAAAAATTAGGCTTTTTACCAGGCGATTTGCAACAAAAAATTGATCCATTTTTAAGACCTTTATATGACGCTTTATATGAATTTATTGATGCTGAAAGAATTCCCGATTTAATGGAACGAGGCAAGATTGAAGTTGCGCCTTTAGCCTATATGCGGGGACGAACTCTTCGGAATGCTTTTGTCATTGTGGACGAGGCTCAAAATACCACACCTGCTCAATTAAAAATGGTTTTAACTCGTCTAGGTTCTGGTTCTAAAATGGTTGTGACGGGGGATATTACTCAAACAGATTTACCGAGCTATCAAGAGTCTGGATTAATAGCAGCAACAAAAATTTTAAAGGATGTAGAAGGCATTGCTTTTTGTCATTTTAGTCAAGCAGATGTTGTTCGCCATCCCCTAGTTCAAAGGATTGTTGAAGCTTACGAAAAAGCAGAAAATTAAACTAACAATAATAGTCTTACTTTAATATTAAATTGAGTTTTTTTTTAGAAATATAAATTAGGAATAGTTTAGCTTTTTTGAACTTTCGTAAAAATAATAATATGACAATCAATACTTCAGAGTTTGTTGATATTTTTAGTATTTATTATATTTATATGAAACTACCAAAAATCTATTACTAGATAACCTAATTCTGATAACATTTGTCGCAATAAAGGCAGACTTAAACCAATAACATTAGTGTGACAACCCTCAATTTTTTCGATAAATGTTATCAGAATTAGGTTATCTAGTAATAGATTTTTGGTAGTTTCATATAAATATAATAAATACTAAAAATATCAACAAACTCTGAAGTATTGATTGTCATATTATTATTTTTACGAAAGTTCA
>JANNLO010000049.1:0-12941 GCA_031396835.1 Snowella sp. SOY_38_metabat_116 | reverse complement strand
GGGGAATTTCTCAGGAAAAACTGCCTTTATATCTGGGTTTCTTTGAGTTTGTCCATAATTCAAAAAAGCGTGGCAAAGCCTTGTTGAGTTCTTTGTTACAAAATCTACTTGCTTAACTCCCCGAAACACCTATTGAGCCATATTTTTAAGGTTTTTGGCGAATAATCCGTAAACATTGGGGTTGGGCTTAGAGATTATTCTGAAAAGAAAGACTTTTGAATTTTATACTAATTCTTAATAATTAAATCTCAAAATGATGAACATAACTTCTTTTGATCGTGAAATGATGCAACGCTGTTTGCAATTAGCTCGTCAGGGTTCAGGTAAAACGGCTCCTAACCCCCTAGTGGGTTCTGTAATTGTCAAAAATGGTCAGATTATTGGACAAGGCTACCATCCCCAAGCAGGTCAACCCCATGCTGAAGTTTTTGCACTCAGAGAAGCTAAAGAAAATGCTAAAAATGCGATCGCCTATGTTAATCTCGAACCTTGTAATCATTATGGACGGACTCCTCCCTGTACGGAAGCATTAATTGAAGCGGGGATCAGTAAAGTCTTTGTTGGCATGGTTGATCCCAATCCGTTGGTAGCGGGGAAAGGGATTGAAAGACTATGGCAAGCAGGAATTGAAGTAATCGTTGGGGTCGAAGAAAGGGATTGTCGGCAATTGAATGAGGCTTTTATTCATCGCATTCTCTATCGGCGGCCCTTTGGAATTTTAAAATATGCCATGACCTTAGACGGTAAGATTGCCACAACGACAGGCCATAGTGCTTGGGTAACTGGCCCTGCTTCTCGTCATTTGGTGCATCAAACCCGTGCGATTTGTGATGCGGTGATTGTGGGGGGAAATACGGTCAGGTTGGATAATCCGAATTTGACGAGTCATGGGGTGTCTGAACATAATCCCCTTCGAGTGGTGATGAGTCGTTCTTTGGATTTACCAATAACTGCTAATCTCTGGCAAACCGAGATCACACAGTGCCGCTACGCGATCGCGCCGACGATAATATTTACTCAGTTTGATAATAATAAAATAATACAAGAAACATTACGAGATCAAGGTGTAGAAATTATTGAATTAGAGAATTTAACACCAGATTTAGTGATGCAAAAGCTCTATGAAAGGGGTTTATCAACGGTTCTTTGGGAATGTGGCGGAACTTTATCAGCAAGGGCGATTCAGGATAAATGTGTGCAGAAGGTGATGGCTTTTATTTCGCCTAAAATTATTGGTGGAGGGCAGGGTTTTTCGCCTGTGGGAAATTTGGGTTTTGAGCGCATGACTGAGGCTTTAAAGTTAACGAATATTACGATTAAGTCGATTGAATCAGATATTTTAATTGAAGGTTATTTGCAAAATTAATCTCAGATTTTAATTTCTTCATGCTATGTTGTCACCATTTATCAAAAGCTATAAATTTCATTGCTCTGAAGAATTCAGTATTTTTACTGAATCTATTAACAAGTTTTTATCATAAGATTAAACTAATCATAATTTTGGGTAGTCCTATAGATGTAGTGATGTCATGATTTACAGGACTACCGCTATAGTTTAGATCTCAACCGACAACCACCAGTTTTAGATTACAGATTTTTATTTGATTCTCTCACTCATTCAGAAAACGCATCGCCAAAAATCCTCTCTGGATAAGCTTTTTGAGCAACTGTGACACTAAAATTCACGAATCGTTGCTTAACCCCAATATTGTTTTAAAGTTTCGATCAGCACACCTGGAGATAATCAGTTTTTACTTAAATGTCTGAAGGACGTGATTCAAATGGCTCTATAGGTGATCGCGGTTTTACAAATCTGATAGAGGAATGATGCCACAAGTTTGAACTTTGGTTAAAACGAGGTGAAGTTGCCATAATAACCAATGGCCAACCCGCCAGCAAGTTAGGGAGTTTTGCGCATCAGAGACTAGGGTGGCTGGGGAACAAAGATTTTCTTCAAAAATTAGCCAATGAACGGGTAAATGACCCAGAGGCGCATTAGGCTCTAGCTCAAAGTTTAGTTGTTCATAATTGAGCCATTGACCTTCTTTACGCCAGCCTAGGCGATCGCCGAGTTGCTTTTTTGTTTCATAATCTACCAGACCACCGAGACTAGACCAAATAGTTTGCTGAATGCTAAAACCGAAATGACCATTGCTGTAGTGAAGCCATAGTTGATCAATTTTTTTGAATTCTGAACAGGGAAATTGATCAATATCTTCGAGATAAACCTCATTCCAGTAAGCCTTTCCCAAAATTTTTAATAATAGTTTAGTAGTTTGGCGATCAGCCATTTGCCACTGATGCTTTTTAAGCAAATCTTGTAATTGATTGTAATCAGGATCAGCCAATTCTTGAGTTAAGATATTTTGAAAATTCTGGTTATTTTGAGAAATTTTTGGGGAATAGGATTTCTGAGTATTTTGTTGATTAGATTGAGAGACAACTATCTCTAAGCGTTTTTTGGGTATAATTTTCGGTATAAATTGTTGTTGATGATCCAGTTGTTCTCCTAGATAGTTGGATAATTTATTAATAGTTTGTTCTAAGGGAATAAATTGTTCTGTCCATTCACTCTCATTCAATAGGCGATCGCTTAATTGGGAATATAAAAAAGCGTCTTTTAATCTCGTTTCTTTCTCATAACCTGTCACCATAAAATTGAGAAAAAACTCAGCAGCGATTTCGGAATCTTCCATTTCTAACCTATCAGGTTGAGGTTGAAAAATATTATCTACCAGATATTTAATTTCTCCGACCGTTGCATAAAATTCTTGATCTACCTTAATGACTTCTTCTATCAGTAATTGAAAAGGAGCAAAATAGTTCTGTAGATAGGTTTCAAAATTGGTCGCATTTTGGGCAAGATCAGCAATTTCCTGGCGAACCCGTTGGGATTTAAGTTGATAATGATTTAATTCTTCATAGATTTTGAGTTCTTGAATAATTGCCTGCACAATTTGCTTTTGTTTTTGAGTATCTTCCGCTAGTTTTTTAACACCTTCCCCCAATAATTTGGTTTTTTCCAACATCAAAAATGAAGTTTTACCTAATAGCACAATTGCCCGAAAATTTTCCTGTTTTTCAAGCTTGAGTTGATGTAGAATTTTTTGATTATTGTTGTTTTTAATTTCTAGTTTAATACGTTCATAGTCTAAGATTTTCAACTCCTGATATTTTTGAGAAAATAGAGCTTTGAGATTATCACTAAGTTTGAGCAAAAAATGATAATAACTATCTTGATAGGTTTTAAGTCCATCAATCAAAAAACTATAATCTTTAACTAATAACTGAGTCTCAAGAAAAATTTCCTGTTGAGTAATTTTTTCTTTTCGTTTAACGATCTTGCCAAAATAATAGTAGTAGCGAATTCCTTCTTGAATTAATTTTCGACGTTCCTTAATCGTTTTCTGAAATTTGTTTAAGCATCTACTTTGAAAAATAGGCAACTGATAATTCTGATTATAAATAGCAATTTTTTTATAAGTAATTAACTGTTGAGGATTTTTAGTTAACATAGCCATCTTGAACAGAAAAAAATTCCTTTCCTTAATAACAGTTTTAACTCCGCTCTAGTCATCTTTTTAAAGGGGGTAATACATTCCTAAACATTTTCAATGATAACCGTTTGAGGCATTTCAGGTGTTGGATCGCTTACGGTTTTTTCTGACTGTACTGTCTGATTTTGATGCTCAGTCAATTGTTTTTTAATTTTAAATTTCAGTTCATTCGTAAGAAGTAAACCATCAATTTCAGCGAATAACGTTTCTAGAGATTCTTTTTTGCTCCGCTCAACATAAAGGGCATTCAGAACAGCTTCAATCCCATATTCGGCGATCGCGTCTCCTAAGACCGAAACCAATCCTAAAGCTCCGATTCCTAGTAAAACAATAAAGGGTTCTCCCAGGGTAACGATCGCCACAACAACAGCAATAATAGCCGAACCAAGATAGAGTCCTGTTACTTTTTTAATAATTTTGTCAAGTTCCATTGAAATCACCTCAAATATTAGGTTTATTAGCAAGTTTAATTGTAACCAGTAATTCTGAGCTTACTTCGTTGGTAAATCCTTGTTGAGTAAATCTTGGAAAAAAGGTTCAAGACTCTTAGGACGATAATCAGAACAAGCCCTTAATCGCTTGACCACACTATGATGAACAGTGACAACTTTTGAACTAAAAGATCGCCATTCTTCACCCCCTAAAGCCGACAATCCCTTAACACTATTATCGAACCTAATAGTTGGGTCTAGTTTGATTTGAAATTCCTCACTTTCAGATTCCGTTGAGTCAAACTCTAATCCCAGTTTTTTAGCCTGATTAATCATCCATTGTAACGGGTAATCGGAAAGTCCTTGATAGTCTTTTTTTCCGCCACCGATACAGCTATGCTCCCCCGCAAATAAAACTTCTTTGACAACTTGCTCAGGATTTTGAGGATTCGTTTTTATCGGAGTCGAAGGAAAGTTTTTGCGTTTTTCATCAATGGCCACAGCATGAAAAGCATTCTGGATAATGGGACTTAATTTTGTATCACTAAATTCATATTTTTGATGATAAAACTTAGCGAGGGGAAACCAAGGGGTTAAATCAGGAATGCCAAAAGTTCCCACCGTATCCCAACAACCTAACATTTTAATAGGAATACGATGCTGAAGATATTCCTTTTCTGTATCAATTTTTAGAGCATTAGCTTGACGGAATTCTTGAGCCTTAGCACTATCAGAACGAACGGTATTATCTCTATAAAGTTGATAAGCTTGGGGAATTTCTCCAATTTTAGATCGTTTTAATAATCCACATTTATCCATCAAACTGGCTAAACAACGAACAGCGTAGGCCCCCCGACTAAAACCGAATAAATAGATTTCATCCTGGGTTTCAGAGTTGTAGTTGATGCAAAGAAAACGATAGGCATCTTGAATTATACGATCAAGACCCCAACCAAAGGTTTCATTCCCTAAACATTTAATAAAATCATTATCTTCAGTTGTGCCATAACCTGATAAAAAGACAATTTGGGAAGTTTGATCTTCAGAAATATACTTAATAGATTGGGCAAATTTAACTACATTACTGGGATAAGCATCAGCAGATTCCTGCCAAGAACCATCACAACAAATAATTAACCGTTTTTTCTGAATTGAGTTAGCCAGGAGAATGGATTCAGAAGTTGTAGTTTCAGGAATTACAGTTTCAAAAATCTCCTCAATGGTTTCATTTGTTTCATCAGAAAAAGCAGTTTCTTCGGCAATGATAATGGGTTCTATATTTTCTACGACAGGAGATTCTTGGTTTTCGGATTGAGAATCCTGTTCAAGCACTTCAACCACTTCATCCAATTCAGTGATCATTTCTGGTGTTTCCAAAATTAATACTTCTTGATGATTAATGGTCATAGCCTCTGATTCAATCAGTAAGTCGAAGTTTTCTACCTCGGAAACATTTTCATCTGTAGTAATAACTTCAGTAAGTTCATCAATTTCTGAAGGAGATTGCTCTTCTTCAATGGAGTCAAAAATTTCGTTGATCATTGTTGTTCTTTTAGCCTTACCTTTAGCATGACTGTTGGTTCGAGTTTTGGATTTAGGGGCAAACGATGATTTAGGAGGAAGGCTATCTAGTTGCCAGCTTGTCCCATACAGAATACCATTATTGCTATAACTGGTTTGATCCTCCACATTACCATTGAGCGATAAATAAGTAACTAAGCCAATTTCATCGCCGAGGGGATATTGATACATATCTTTTTGGATTTCTTCTTGACCACGCGCTTGATTCCAAATAGACAGTTCGGTAAGATAACCTTGCCAATAATGGGAGAGCTTAACGGATGCTCCCAAGGTTATTTTTTCAATGCCTGTTAAGGTGCGATTATGACCGTTGCCACGATGCCAAATAAGACCATTGCGATAGATCAACATTCGACCCGCGATCGCGTTTTTGACAAAAGCCCAATAAGTCCAACTGTTATAATCCTTGAGCTTAACTTTTTTTTCAATCCGATCAAAACCCTCTTCATTACCTGCATCCCAAAAAATAGAAGGATTAACTGAATCGCCCCAGGGTAAAGTAATATGTAAAACGCGGTTATTTTCCTGATTAAAAGCCTCTAAAAGAGTCGTTTCTGTCGCTAAATTGTTTTCTCCCTTTGCCCAAAATGCAATGGTGATGCTATCATCAATATTGAAAAATCCTTGGGATAACTCTAGATGCTCATCTATGCCATTGAACCTTAAGACGGATCGTTGTTCAGCCATTAATTTTCTCCTTGTAATTTCCATAGATTAAAAAATGATTAATCGCGTTAGTAATATTAAGCAAGACATTAGATTTGATATTAAAACTTAGGAAAATTTATCAAAAATTTGTTAGGACTTGTACTTTGTTTTTACTCTGTTTTACCCCACTTCCGCCCCATTTTAACAGCATTTGTAGCTATTTAGCTCAAAATATTATTTCTAGGCTTTACCCCTAGAGACTTTTGTCGTAAAGTAGTGAGAAATTGTATCTTAAACTATGCAAACCCCCGTTGTGCCTGATAAGTCGTCCAATAATCCCTTTTCATTGTTTGGCCAATTTTGGAAAAATTTTAAAATTGTAGCCCAGCCCTATTGGTATCCAACAGAGTTAAATGGACGAGCCTTTGGGGATGTGATTATTTCTTGGGGAATGTCAGCCTTGATAATTTTAGGCATCTTGGCGACAGTGGGGCTGGAGGCTTTTAGTAGCTATTGGAATCGTTATGTCCTCGATATTATTATCGAAGATAGAGACCTTTCTAAATATCTAAATACGCTGTGGCTATCTAGTTTATTGATTGTGGTTGTAACGGGGTTGTTTGCTTTTTCTCAATTTATTCGTCGTAAAGTAGCTTTAGATTGGTATAAATGGCTCAGTACACAAACTGTTAAAAAATACCTCAATGATCGTGCTTATTACAACATTGATTTTACCTCAGATTTAAAAAATCCTGATCAAAGATTATCTCAAGAAATTGAACCGATTACCACCATGACCTTAAGGTTTTTAATTACCTTGGTGGAAAAAGGTTTACAAATGATTACCTTTTCAATTATTCTTTGGACAATTTCCCAGCAAATTGCCGTTTATTTAATAATCTATACGATCGCAGGAAATTTAGTGGCGATTTATCTAACCCAAGAATTAAACAAAATTAATCAATCCGAACTTAATTATAAGGCAGATTATAGTTATGCTTTAACCCATGTTCGTAACCATGCAGAATCCATTGCTTTTTTTCAGGGAGAAGAGCAGGAAGCAAAAATTATTGAACGTCGTTTTGAACGGGTTATTCAAAATTCAGAAAAACTGATCAATTGGGAACGTTTTAATAATCTTTTTAATCGGGGTTATCAGTCAGCGATTAGCGTCTTTTCTATGTTTATTTTGACTCCCATGTTTATTCGAGACGAAATTGATTATGGGGAAATTAGTCAAGCCAGTTTATGTTGTTTTCTTTTTTCCAATGCGTTGGGACAATTAATTAATGAATGGGGAACATCGGGTAAAGTCTCGAATTATATTGAACGGTTAGCCGATTTTGCCGATGCTTTAAAAATTGCGAGTGAGGAACCTAAAAACTTAAGTCGCATTACAACCCTAGAAGATAATCGTCTGGCTTTTGAGAATTTTACCCTACAAACTCCCGATTATCAAAAGGTGATCGTGGAGAATTTATCGGTTTCTATACCATTGGGAGAAAGCCTATTAATTATCGGCCCCAGTGGTAGGGGAAAAAGTTCTTTGTTACGCGCGCTCGCGGGCTTATGGAAGGCGGGCAGTGGTCGTTTAGTGCGTCCTCCTTTAGCAGAAATGTTATTTTTACCCCAACGTCCTTATATTATTCTTGGCACTTTACGCGAGCAATTACTTTATCCCCATACAGATGATCAAATCAGCGATCGGGAATTAGAAATTATTCTAAAAAAAGTCAATCTTCAACATTTATTAACTGGAAAAAATAGCTTTGATCAAGAAGTTAATTGGGAACAGGTTTTATCCCTTGGAGAACAACAAAGATTAGCCTTTGCCCGACTATTCATTACTCGCCCTACCTTTACTATCTTAGATGAGGCGACCAGTGCCTTAGATTTGCCAAATGAAGCCAGTTTATATCAGCAATTACAAGAAACTCAAACTACTTTTATTAGTGTCGGTCATCGGGAAAGTTTATTTAATTATCATCAATGGGTCTTAGAGTTAACCGAAAATTCCCATTGGCAACTATCAATCGTAGCAGATTATCAGCAAAAAAAAGTTAATACTGTAGAAGTCAGATCAAAAAATTCAGAAAAGTTCCAGGGGGCAAAAATAGAGACTTTATCTGACTTTAAAACTGAGTATCAGTCAGAAATTAAAACAATGCCTGAAATAACAGAAGGTTTGTCCCATAAACAAATGCAGGCACTCACTAATTATTCTTTGGGGAGTGTTCGGAGTCGAGCCAGTTTAGGCAAAATTATTACCGCTAAGGATGGTTTTAATTATCGTTACGATAAAGAACCAAAAGCCTTAAAATGGATTAGAATGGAAAGAAACGGCCTTAATTAATTGTTAGACAGGTTACAGGCTTCTAGCCTTTGGACAGGCAGGATGCCCATTCCATATTCTGTATTTAAATTGTAAGCAACTAAGTAGGTCAGTAAAATTAATTACCTAATCAAGCAAAGGATTATGATAACATTTTAAAAAATCAAAATTTTGCTTAATTATTTCTAATACCTGATTACCAAAACTATCAACAGCTTGGGATGTCAATACAGGCCCATTATTCTGACAATCAGCGTCTAGTCCAATTTTATCGAAAATTTGGGTTTCAAACTCTATCCTTAACTAGGGCCGCTTTTTAAAGATTGACAAGAAAAAGTTTTTGGGACTAGAATCAGCTAGAATAATGGGTTGACGTTGCCGACAGACTAGCCCATGCCAACGATGCCAGCCCTTGCTAATCAGAAAATCGCTATCACAGCCACATTTACCAGTGAACCAGTTGAAGATTCTCTATCCTATTGGCTCAAAGCAATGGGATTTCCTGATTCAATAGAATTCGCCCAGTACAATCAAGTCTTTCAAGAATTGCTCAATCCCGCCAGTCTTTTAGCGACTAATGACAATGGGGTCAATGTTATTTTAGTGAGGTTTGAAGACTGGCAAGGAACTGAAAATCGTCTCCAACCAATCCCCAAGAATGCTGTCAAAGCAGAATTTTTCCAGAATGAAAATTCAATGTCACGAGAATTAGGGGAGAATATCACGCAAATCGAGCAAACTGTCCAGGATTTTGCCAATGCCTTAAAAACAGCGACAACGCGATCGCCAAATCCCTACCTAGTCTGTATTTGTCCCCCCTCTCCCACCGATGAGAAAGCGTTCAATGGGTTACATGAAAAATTACAAGAACAATTAGAAATAGAACTCCAGAAAAACCCTAGCATCTGTCTAATTAAAAGTCAAGAATTACTCAAAACCTATCCTGTGCAGGAGTATTATGATTCTTACGGAGACGAATTAGGACATATTCCCTATAATTCAACCTTTTTCACAGCTTTGGGGACAATATTAGCTAGGAAAATTTTAGCGTTGAAAAGCTCTCCCTACAAAGTGATTGCCCTGGACTGCGATAATACTTTGTGGAATGGAATTTGTGGAGAAGATGGAGTTAAAGGAGTCAAAATTGATGCTCCATTTCGAGCTTTACAAGAATTTATTATCGCCCAGCAAGCAACAGGAAAGTTAATCTGTTTATGTAGTAAGAATCAACCCGATGAGGTCTTTGCTGTCTTTGAACAACATCCCGATATGTTGCTTAAGCGAAATCATTTAGTCAGTTGGCGCATTAACTGGCAAGAAAAATCTCGGAATTTGCAGTCTTTAGCCGAGGAATTACAACTAGGGTTAGATAGCTTTATCTTTATTGATGATAACCCAGTAGAGTGTGCTGAAGTTAGGGCCAACTGTCCCGAAGTTTTGACGTTACAACTTCCTCAAGAGAGCGAAAAAAATCCCCAATTTTTAGATCATATTTGGGCTTTTGATCAACTTCAAACCACTCAAGAAGACCAACAAAGAACGAATCTTTATCAACAAAATATTCAGCGTCAGCGTTTGCAAGAAGATTCCCTTTCTTTTGAAGATTTTCTCGCCCAACTTAACTTAGAAATAGAAATTTCCCCCATAAAAACGGAGGAATTGACGCGAGTTGCTCAACTGACTCAACGGACTAACCAATTTAACTTAACAACTATCCGACACTCCGAATCCCAAATTAAACAACTTTGTAGTTCAGGAGAATTAGACTGTCAAGTAGTTAGAGTAAAAGACCGTTTTGGGGATTATGGTTTAGTGGGTTTACTATTATTTGCTACCCAGAAAGATTCCCTAATTGTAGATACTTTTTTACTCAGTTGTCGGGTATTGGGTCGCGGTGTAGAACATCAAATATTGGCTTATTTGGGAACGATTGCCCAAGAAAAAAGATTAGCAAAAGTCGAGCTTTTCTATAAACCCACCCCGAAAAATAAACCGATCTGGGATTTTTTAACGGGTATTGAGAAAGGACTCCTGCAAGAAAAAAAAGATGGTGTTTTATTTGAGTTTTCTGCCCAAATTGCCTCTGAAACGATTTTTAGTCCCCGATCTAATCTAGATAATTTAGAACAAAAGACGAAGATAAGTTTAGGAGAAACAACTGCTAAATCAGATAGTTTAAGCTATCGTGTCTTGAATTATCAATTCTTTGAAAATATTGCCCAAAATTTATACAATCCTGAACTCATTCTCCAAGAGATTTCTTGCCAACAACAGCGTCAACGTCAATCAGATGGAGAGTTTGTGGCTCCTCGTACTCCTCTAGAAAAAGCGATCGCGTCTCTATTTATAGAAGTTCTTAAACTTGATCGAGTGGGGATAGATGATGACTTTTTTGAACTGGGAGGGGATTCAATTCGAGGCGCAATTCTGATTAATAAACTGCAAGCACAATTGAGCGAAATTATTCACTTTGTTGTTTTATTCGACCAGAAAACTGTTAGGGGATTAGCCGCTTACCTAGAAGAACATTATCCAAAAGCCATTGCTAAAATATTGGGCAAAGCAATAACAAAAATTAACGATTTATCCCAAGAGCGAATTGATGAAGCTAAAGTATTACAAATGCGCTCTTTAATTCCTGCTTTTACTAGCACAGTAGATGATGAAAGGGATGACAATAGCAAAAATTCACCAGCTATTTTTATCCTTTCTCCCTATCGTAGTGGTTCCACCTTACTCCGCGTTATCTTGGGAGGAAATCCACAGCTTTTTGCGCCTCCAGAATTGGAACTATTAGGGTTTAATACCCTTGGGGAACGAAAAGCTCAATTTTCTGGACGTTACAACTTCTGGATGGAAGGAACGATTCGCACCATCATGGAAATTAAGGGGTGTAATGCGGAAGACGCGATCGCCATTATGGAAGAATTAGAAGACAAAAATCTGACTAGCAAACAATTTTACCGTCTTCTACAGGAATGGTTGGGGGATAAAATCTTGATAGACAAAACCCCCTCCTATTCCCTAGATTTAGAAACCCTCAAACGAGCAGAAATAAATTTCCATAACCCGCTTTACATTCATCTGGTGCGTCATCCTTTAGGAATGATTCACTCCTATGAAGAAGCTAAAATTGATCAAATATTTCCCTATCAAAATCCCTTCAATAGCAGGGAACTTGCAGAACTTGTTTGGCTAATTAGCCATCAAAATATTCTCGAATTTTTACAACAACTTTCTCCACAACGTCAGTATCAAGTTAAATTTGAAGACATCGTTAAGCAGCCACAAAAAACAATAGAGAGTGTATGTCAGTTTTTAGGAGTAGAATTTAATCCTGATATGCTGCAACCCTACAAAGAGAAAAAGCAGCGCATGACTGATGGTATTTATGCCGAATCTAGAATGATAGGAGATGTGAAATTTCACAAACATCAAAGTATTAATCCTAACACCATTGATCAATGGAAAGATTACTACAATACTGATTTTTTAGGCAATGTAACTTGGCAATTAGCAGAGTCTTTTAAATACCCAAGCAATAACCATAATATTCCTCAAGTTAGTCGAGAAAATCCAACCGAACCTCAGACTTTCCCCGTTTCTTTTGCTCAACAGCGACTATGGATTTTAGCCCAATTAGAACCAGACAGCCCTTTTTACAATATGTTTAAAGCGGTTCATCTTCAAGGGCGTATCAACATAGAAATTTTAGAACGCAGCCTCAACGAAATTATTCATCGCCACGAAATTCTACGCACCAATTTTCAGGAAGTAGAAGCAACTCCCGTACAAGTAATTACTCCCCACGCAACGCTGAAAATCTCGGTTATAGACTTACAAGGATTATCAGAACAAGAACAGTCAGAACAATTGCAACTGTTAGCAACTGAGGATCAATTACAACCTTTTGACCTGACGACGGGAATCTTGCTAAGAGTCACCTTAGTGCAACTTAAATCAGAATCATCAGCTTTATTATTGACTATGCACCACATTATTAGTGATGGCTGGTCAATGGGAGTATTGATCAAAGAATTGTCCAGTTTATATCAAGGATTTTTGCTTGGTCATGGTTCTGTCCTCCCCAAATTACCCATTCAATATGCTGATTTTACAATTTGGCAACGGCAATGGTTACAAGGAGAAAACCAAGGTTTTATAACCATTCAAAACCAAATTAATTACTGGAAACAACAGTTAGCAGCCGCCCCTCCTTTGCTAGAATTACCGACGGATAGACCCCGTCCTTCTGTGCAAACCTTTCGAGGGGGTTGTCTTTCTTTCCAGATAGATGAAAGACTGACAGCCTCCCTAAAAGAACTCAGCCACAAATCAGCAACGACTTTATTTATGACCTTGATGGCGGCCTATGTCACTCTATTATTCCGC
>JANNLO010000190.1:0-10638 GCA_031396835.1 Snowella sp. SOY_38_metabat_116 | reverse complement strand
GGAATTTCTCAGGAAAAACTGCCTTTATATCTGGGTTTCTTTGAGTTTGTCCATAATTCAAAAAAGCGTGGCAAAGCCTTGTTGAGTTCTTTGTTACAAAATCTACTTGCTTAACTCCCCGAAACACCTATTGAGCCTTTTTAATTTGCACGGTGGGCATGAGCGTGGGCATATCATCATCGTCATTCATCATACTGGGATCGATGAGAGTAATATCAAAAGGATCATCACTAGGAGCCGTCAGAAATTCATCTCTTCGACGGTATTGATAAAGGATAGAAACTTGAGGCGCGAAAATAATTTCATCTCCAGACCGCAAATCGTGGATGGTTAATTTGTGGTTATCGAGCAAGAGACCATTAACGCTACTTTTTCCCTTTTCGTCTCCATCAATAATCTGATAATAAACTGAATTATCTTGTCTATTTTGACGAATAAGAGTGGCATGATGACGAGAAACAAATTGGGATTTGAGAGGAATATCACAATTCTGCGATCGCCCGATAGTATAATTTTTTTGGGTTAATAAAAATTCCTGCCTACCTCGATCATCTTTGATAATGAGGTAATGTTCTCCTTTAGTCTTGACATTGAGTTGGGTCATGAGATTGTTGTTAAATCGCTGGATCAACGATTTTATAGAAATTCATAGAATTTTGGATAGCCTTCAAAAAAAGAAACTATAGAAGTCATTTAAGAGAATCAAGTAAAAAATATAGTTTTAAAAATAATTGCGTAATTATACTGACAGTGATTGGGAAAATAAATGTCGTAAAAAGTTGGGCTAACAGAAAGTAAGTAAAAACTAGGAGATGATCATTCAACTGTAATTAAAGATTTAATCGGAAATTGCCGACGTAATCCGAGAGAATTAGCAACAACAATAATTGAACTAATCGCCATCAGCGCGCCCGCGATCGCAGGACTTAAAACCAATCCCCATTGTGGTAAAAAAATGCCCGCAGCCATTGGAATCGCAAATAAATTATATCCCAAAGCCCAAAAAAGATTGTGCTGAATTGTTCTAACCGTAGCATTACTTAATTCTATGGCCGTAATAATATCTGAAAGTTGCGATCGCATTAAAACAATATCTGCTGTTGACCGAGCCATCTCCGTCGCCCCGCGCAAAGAAATGCCAATATCTGCCTGAGCCAAAGCAGGAGCGTCATTAATCCCGTCTCCAACCATCGCCACAGATTTTTTGAAATTTTCGGGCAAAAATTGCAAAGATTGAATAATCGCGACTTTTTGTTGGGGTTGAATTTGGGAAAAAACTTGAATAATGCCTAATTGATCGGCGATCGCCTGAGCGACAATCGGTTGATCTCCCGTCAACAAGACAATTTTTAAACCTAAATTCTGGAGTTTTTTAACTGTCGTTTGAGCATCAGGGCGAATTTGATCTTTTAAGGCAATAATTCCTGCTAAATTTTCCTCAATTGCTACATAAACAAGCGTTTTTCCTGATTGCAATAATTTTTCTATGGGAATGTGATAATTTTCAGGAATAGAAATTTGATGACGATTTAGCCAAGCTTTGTTACCGAGCAATACTTTTTTGCCTAAAACTTGAGCAACAACTCCTAAGCCTGGTTCGGTCTGAAAATCTTTGGCTTCAAGGAAAGCTAATTCTCGTTTTTGGGCAGTTTTGAGAATAGCATCGGCTAAAGGATGATTTGTGCCATTTTCAACTGTTGCGGCTAATTGTAAAAGAGTTTCTTCAGTAATATCACTGAGTAATAAATAATCTGTAATTTGAGGACGGCCTAAAGTCAGGGTTCCCGTTTTATCAAAAACAATGGTTTGTAATTGTGTGATTTTCTCTAAAATATCGCCGCCTTTAATCAATAAGCCCTTTTCTGCCCCAATTCCTGTGCCGACTAAAATGGCAGTTGGAGTCGCTAAACCCAAAGCGCATGGACAAGCTACCACTAAAACCGCGATCGCCAATTTTAAACTCAGTAGGGTTGGTGTTGTCGTGTTCATCGGTTCGTTCATAGCCGCCATATTATGACCCATTGAAGCTGTTAAAACCGAGGGAAATAAGTTCGTTCCCCAAAATTCCCAAAAAATAAACGTTCCCAAGGCAACCAACATTACTCCGTAGGCAAAATAACCCGCAATGGTATCAGCGAATTGTTGAATGGGGACTTTGCGAGTTTGGGCTTCTTCTACAGAAGTAATAATTTGAGCGAGAGTCGTGTCTTCTCCAATGCGCGTGGCTTGTAAAATCATCACGCCTGATTGATTAATCGTTCCTGCGATCGCGTTATCCCCTTTTTGTTTAATAACGGGAATGGATTCTCCTGTCAGCAAAGACTCATCAACAGCACTAATTCCAGCCGTAACAATGCCATCAACAGGGATTTTTTCACCAGGTAAAAGTCTCAACCATTCTCCAACTCGCACTTGTTCTACGGGAATTTCAATGCCTGTTTGGTCTAATTTTTCTGCATTTCCGACTAAAAATGCCGTGGCAGGTTGAAGCGCGACTAAGGATTCTAGGGCAGCAGAAGCTCGGTTTCTAGCTTTAGCTTCTAGAGTTCGACCTAAAAGAATAAATCCCAATAACATCACGGGTTCATCAAAAAAGCATTCCCAACCTAAATCAGGAAAGAGCAAGGCAGCAAAACTGGTTAAATAGGCACTACAGGTTCCTAATCCCACTAAAGTATTCATATTAGGCGTTCTGTGAATCAAACTCCGCCATCCATCTATAATTAGGTCGCGTCCAGGGATCAGCAAAGCCAAGGTTGCTAAGCCCCAATGAAACCAAATATTGCTGAGAATGGGCAAAGGTTTGCCGCTAATATGTCCCCAATGACCAATGCCTGAAAAAATCAACAATAAAGCCGCAACGCTTAATCGCCATAATTGTGCTTGTTGGGCTTGTTGCCGACGTTGGACGATATTTATTCTCTCTTTTTGGGAATTTGAACTAGAGCGTAGTTGGGCAGGAAAACCGCGATCGCTTAATTTTTCAGCCAAAGTTTCTGGCGCAATTTCTCCAACTTGATATTTAACAACGGCAACTTCAGTCACAAGATTAACGCAAGCGGAAACCACACCCGAATTTTGGGTCAATTGACGTTCGACCGTACTAACACAGCCTGCACATTTCATTCCCTGAACATCTAAGGTTGCAGTGGCTAGGGAATTTTCGGCGATCGCGTTGCCGTCGGCATTTTTGAGATCTATTGCATTGGGCAGTGATGAGATTTGCACCATAGGAAAAAAGAAGAAAGTTAGAAAAAAGTTTTAATGATTTTTAGGCGATCGCCAGAAATTTTCTAAGCAAAATAATTAAGATCGGCTTGGAGTTCGGGATTAACAGGTTGTCCATCTTTACGTCGCAATTCAATTTCTACCATAATTCTCAGGTTTGAACCGATTGGTGCAGGTTTTTGATGAAAAATAATGGTGTAATCATTGGGATCAACGCCACGTTCCCTTAACCAATCCTCTACTTTAAACGAACAAAATAAAGATTGCCCTTGCTCAAACATTCGACTAATCTGCATACGCAAATTATAGGGATCTAGACGAGCCATAGTTTTATCCAGAATGGGAAAATAAGAAACTTTTTTAACAGAGACGCAAAATTATTAGATATCTAAAAACATAATAGATTATTTACTCATGACCTTTTATATCTATTTTTGAGTGAAAGCGTTTGTAATAATTTAAGAGAAAAGGTGAAAATTGTTTATAGCGTTTGTTTTAGTTTCTTGTAAATATTTATTGCTGATTAGGTTGATCATCAAATTTAGATCTATCGTTGTAAACAGAAATAAGTACATTGACAGAGAAAGTTATGAGAGCGGTTCCTAGCGGTATAGGGTATTTGTTCCCTCCTATCACCTATGCTGATGGTCGGAAGTCCGTTGTTAAGATTCCTTCGGGTCATGTTCAATCCGCTCTGTCTGATAAAGATTATCAGGATTTGAGTAGTGAATTTGGTCTTGATATAGCAATGATAAAAGCTGTTATAGAAGTTGAATCGGCTGGTTCTGGTTTCCTGTTAAAAGAATCTGCGCCTGCACGTCCAAAAATTTTATTTGAATCGCATTGGTTTTACCAATTAACACCTAAGCCCGTTTCTAGAACACGTCCGCACTTTCAGCTTAATTTTTTATAAAAAACTATTGAATCAATTATTTTTTACTATGACAGATCCAACACTTCCACCAGACCCAACACTCCAACCAGACCCAACACTCCAACTCCAACCAGACCCAACACTTCCAGCAGACCCAACACTTCAACTAGTTCCAGCAATTCAATCAGTTCCAGCAATTCAATCAGTTCCACCAGTTCCACCAGATTCAGGATGGAAGCAATCCCTAGATTTTCTCTGGAATGGAGGTTTTCGTTCGCTCATTGTTCTAACTGTTATAGTTGGTGCTGGATGGATTACTGTTGACAATCAAAAGATTTGTCCAAATGTACAGACAACAACGGGGAACAAAGAGGGGATCGCTCTAGTTTCCAATCCAACTTGCTCTAAGTATTTTGACTTGGTAATAGCCATAATTGGTGGTTATTTAGGACTCTCGGTACCTAGTAGTTTACAAGGCTCTGCTTCTCAGTCTCCTAATGATCCAAATAATCAAGCTGATTCGAGTGGGGGATAACTTGTTTTCAATCTTACTGCTGGCTTAGGATGTGCTAATAACACATCTTATTTTTTTCTAACTCATTAAAAGAACAAGAAACGGCGATTATATTAATTTTTTGTTATGACTTATCCAAAATTTTCAAATTAAAATCCTATGCAAGGAATCCAATACATCATAGACGACCAAGGGGAAAAGACTGCTGTTGTTATTGACCTGGCACAATGGGATAAAGAATGGGATGAGTCTTATCTTCTCCTTTTGATTCGATCTTCCTCTGATGAAAATTGGTTGCACCAACCGCTTTTTTTAGAAAAACTGGATCAAGCTTTAGAGTGGAATCGCAATCATCCGCCCCAACAATCAAATTTAGATTTATTAGAAACTCAACTACAAAACAATGAGTAGAATATTACTCGATCTCAATAATCCTATTTTTCAACAAAATTTATTTTATCTCTCAAAGACTGAAGCCGTTTCCACATTGAAAATACTCAGAAAAATTTCCCAGTTGACCTAGGAGCAACTCTACAAAGATCAAGGTTTAAAATGGGAATTGATTAGTTCTAAGCAAATTACTAAAAGAGATAATCTTAAAAAATTGGCTACAGGAAAATAATATCTCCCCATAGCCGACTATAATTCTTTTTTTTGATTATTCGTGCTAGGCAGAAGGAGAAAGCGTACGACGTTTCATCGACATTTCATAGGCTTCGATAATATCGTTTTCTTTCCAATCTGTGAACTTAGAAACCCCAATACCGCATTCATAGCCAGCATTGACTTCTCGTGAATCCTCTTTCATTCGTTTGAGAGAATCAATTGTGCCTTCATAGACAATATTTGATCCCCGACGAACCCGAAGATTTCGATTCCGCACGATTTTACCCGATAAGACATAACAACCCGCCACAGCCCCACGACCGACGGCAAAGACGGCCCGAACTTCAGCTTGACCCAAAGGCGTTTCGATTTCTTCAGGATCGAGGAGACCTTCCATCGCGCCCTGGATATCATCTAATAATTTGTAGATAATATCGTATTCCCGAATATCAACTCCTTCTTGATCAGCAGCATGACGAGAATTAGCAGCTAAAGTTGTGTTAAAGCCAATCACTACTGCACCACTGGCTGCTGCCAAATCCACATCCGTTTCTGTGACTTCACCTGGAGCCGCCAACAGAATACGAATTTGAACTTCGTTTTGAGGTAATTGATTTAAGGAACCAATAATCGCTTCTACCGAGCCTTGAACGTCTGCTTTGAGGATCAAGTTCAGTTCTTTGAGTTCTCCTTCTTGGGCTTGAGCGGACAAAGTACTCAAGGTTACGCGACGAGAGGACAGTTGTTGCTGAAGTCTTGTTTGGCGATTACTATCCGTACGCTGTTCAGAAAGGGATCGTGCTTCTTTTTCATTAAGGAAAACATCGAACTCATCACCAGCCGCAGGAACTCCATTCAAGCCAAGAACTTCCACCGCAAAGGATGGAGTTGCCGCATCGACTTTATTGCCGCGATCATCAATCATGGCGCGAATCTTACCAAGAATTGCCCCAGCAACAATCACATCTCCAACTCGAAGCGTTCCATTTTGAACAAGTAAGGTGGCAACAGGGCCGCGGTTACGGTCAAGATTGGCTTCAATAATTGTTCCTTTAGCAACCCGATTAGGATTGGCTGATAATTCTCCCACTTCAGAAACCAGCAGAATCATTTCCAATAAACTATCGAGATTTTGACCTCGAAGTGCGCTGACTGGAACCATAATGGTATCGCCGCCCCATTCTTCAGCCACTAAGCCTAAATCAGACAATTCTTGTTTAACTCGATCAGGATTGGCTCCTTCTTTGTCAACCTTATTAATGGCAACAATAATGGGAACTTCGGCGGCTTTAGCGTGACTAATAGCTTCACGGGTTTGGGGTTGAACGCCATCATCAGCTGCTACCACCAAAATTGCAATATCTGTCACCCTGGCTCCCCGTGCACGCATGGCAGTAAAGGCTTCGTGGCCTGGAGTATCTAGGAAAACAATCTGTTCAGATTTGCCATTATGTTCGATATCAACGTGATAAGCTCCGATATGCTGGGTAATACCGCCCGCTTCTCCCTGAGCTACCTTGGTTTTGCGAATGGAATCCAATAAAGTCGTTTTACCATGATCAACGTGACCCATGATGGTGACGACAGGAGGACGGCGTTCTAGGTATTCTAGATCGGCTACATCCAACATTTCTGTCACTTTGGTAGCGGCGGCAGTTACTTCTTCTGTAATAACTGCAACGCCAAAGTCCTCGGCAATTAAACGAGCCGTTGCTTCATCCAAGGTTTGGGTGATTTGTACAGCCGTTCCTTTTTGGAAGAGATGTTTAATAATTTCCATTTCGGAAACCACTAATAATTCCGCTAAGTCTCTGACTGTTAAGCTACTGGATAGCAAAATACTTTCGGGTCGCTGGACAACTTCTTTGCGATCGCGACGGTCTGATTTTGTCCGACTATTACTTGTATTAGTGCCGTCAGATTTAACAGGAGCTTTGCGAGGTCGATTCCCAACAGGAGCCGAAGTTTTAGTCGACATCATAGATTTAGGCTTAGCGGGACGCGCGATCGACAAACTCACCAAAGCCGCCTGAGCCGCACTAGCACTCAGAGCCGCTGCATCCTCATCTTCCTCATCTTCAACTAAAGAAGGACGACGTTTGCTCTTAGCAGCCGCTTTTGCCTTATTTTCTCGCTCTTCTTCTTCTTCTTCCCACTTACTCCGTTTAGCTGGACGTGGTGGAGTTAGACGTTTTAATTGAGGTTTCTGTTTTTCACCCAGTTCCAGACCCGAATCTTCTAACAGATCATCCTCAGTAGATTTTGAACTATCTTCACCACGAGGAAATTCTAATAATTCAGGAAGACTATCATCCTCATTTTGAGGGGCTTTGGGGCGGTTTAGTTCTAATTTTGTTTTTACTTTTTCTCCTGGTCGTGGAATACCAGGACTTTTATTTGGCCCTTTTTCTGGCCCTTTTTCGACTTTTCTCAGAGCTTCTTTATCTTTTAGAGTGATAATGACAGGCTTATTAATTCTGCTCCCACCACTTTGTCCTTCTGGAGAAGCATTGTTTGGCTTAGCTTGGATTGGAGCGCGATCGCGATTAGAAGAAACCGTAGAAGGTTTAATCAACTGGCTAGCAGGCGAACTTTTGGCTTGACGATTTTCTTCAGGTGCTTCAGGACTTGCTCCATTAGAAGAAGCGATCGCCCCAGAAACAGATTCACTCTTTTCAGCAACAGGACGGGGTGAACTATCCTGACGAGGACGCGGTTCAGAAACACTCGGTTTTTGGGGACTTTTTTCGGACACAGTTACTCGTTCAGCAGTTGGATTAGAGGGCTGAAGAGATTCGGGCGGAGCACTTTGTACTGAGTTGGGTGCGGTTAGGGGAACAGATAATGTTGGTGTAATAGGACGATCCTGTTTGTGATGAATGGCTAAAATTTGTTGTTTGCGTTCTACGGGGTTAATCTCTGGTTTTCTAACCCCAGGCGGACTAGAAATATATTTTTCAGCGGCTGCCTTTATTCGATCTGAATCAGATTCACTAATAGTACTACTATGGCTTTTCACTGAAATATTTAATTTTTCGCAAATGTCTAAGAGATCTCTATTCTCTAAATGCAATTCTTTTGACAAGTCATAAATTCTAACCTTGGCGTTGTTCATCCATTATCCCCCTGAACTAAGTAACAATTTTTTGAGTAATCATTAGCCAGCGATTCAGTAATTAGTAATTATTTATTAAGCTACTGTTGGCCGAATATGGCTTTTAAACATTTAATAATGTTTTAGTTTATTTTAGTTTTATGTTTTAAAGTATTTGAAGACCTTATCTCCTATGCTAACGATGAATAATCTTTTCTAAACAAAATCTTATAAAAAGAAATGTCGTAAAATGACGCTTAAATCTCCGAATTTTGCGATCGCACTTCAAGATCTTGAAAAATTTGAGCAGGAATCGGAGCTTTTAAGGCACGTCCAAGTCGATTTTTTTGTCGAGCCGCTTGTAAACAGCCAGACTGGGGGCAAAGATAGGCAGACCGTCCTATTCCCTGATCTAATTGTACCTGTCGAGATGGATAGACTCGGACAATTCGCCAAAATTCATTCTTAGGAGCTAACTTTCGACAACTAATACACCGTCGATAATTGAGTTTCATTGCCTTTTAATCGCATTTCTACTCCTCCTCTAGCCCAATTTCATCTTCTGTGATCAGTTCAATTTCCTGAATTTTTGCAGATCGTGAAGATTCTTGCTGTTCTTTGGTCTTTTCCTCTTTTTCTCTGGCGTAGGTCGCAGGATCTTTAATATCAATCTTCCAACCCGTTAACCGAGCCGCTAAACGAACATTTTGACCTTCCTTGCCGATCGCCAAACTCAATTGATCTTCGCCCACAATCACAACAGAATGACGTTCTTCAGGATTAACTAAATAAACTTGATCAACCCGTGCAGGACTGAGAGAATTGGCAATATAAGTAGCAGGATCAGGAGACCAGCGAATAACATCAATTTTTTCACCCCGCAACTCATTAACTACGGCTTGAATCCGAGATCCTCTTGCTCCAATACAAGCTCCAACGGGATCAACATCTCGCTCTAGGGTATCAACAGCAATTTTTGTCCGTGGCCCAACATAACGAGAAGGAGGATTCGCTTCACGGGAAACCGCAACAATCCGCACAACTTCTTCTTCTATTTCAGGAACTTCGACCGTAAACAGATCAACAACTAAACCTGCGGCTGAACGAGAAACAACTAATTGCGGCCCGCGATGGGAACCTTCTCGCACACTGCGGAGATAAACTTTAAAAGTAGCATTAGCTCGATAATTGTCATTGGGAAGTTGTTCCCGTTTGGGTAATTCGGCTTCTACTTCTGGTTGCCCAAAACCACTATAAACTGCCATAATTGCCGATTGTCTTTCAAAGCGCAAGACTCTTGCATTTAAAACTGTATCTTCTAAATCTTGGAATTCCTCTTGAATAATTTTGCGTTGTTGATCCCGTAATTTCTGCAATAAAACCTGTTTGGTTTGAATCGCAGCCATCCGTCCAAAATCTTTTTGTTCTGGAGTGACATCAAGCACAACTTCATCTCCCAATTGGGCTTCGGCTGCAACTTCTTGGACTTCATTTAAAGAAATAGCATGGTCAGTGTTTTCAACGCTTTCTACAATTTTTTTAGTTGCAAGAATACGAAAACCTTCTTCTTCGGTGTCGAGTTCTACTTCAAAATTTTCAAAATATTCTTCGCTGAATTGTTGCCCAATATTTTGAGAGCGACGAAACCGTTCATAACCTTTTAATAAGGCTTCTCGTAGGGCTTCTTGAACGGCGGAATCGGGTAAATTATGTCGTTTACTGATTTCTTCAATCATGGCCGGCAATCCCGGCAAACTGACAATAGACATGAGATTAAACTCCTATAAAAATAATTAAGTCATTGTGACTCCGTTTTTTCTTAACATTGCGAATCTAATTGCACTTTGGCGACTAAATGGCGCGGAATGGACAAAGATCGCCCTTTTTGACTGAGATGAATATGGGTTTCGTCTCGGCTCTGCAATCGTCCTGGCCATTTTTGATTGCCTTCATAGGGTTCCGTACTTGTCACTAGTACACCAAATCCTTTAAAAGCTAAAAAATCGCGATCGCTAGACAACTGACGAGAAACTCCTGGGCTAGAAACCTCTAAAACATATTCACTAGGGATCAAATTGATGGAATCTAAATGGGGTTCTAAGGCCCGACTCATTTTTTCACAATCCTCTAAATTCGTATCTTGTTGAAGATTGCGAATATCAATCCGTAGTATGGGCGGCTGTTTATTGGTTTGAAATGCTACATCCACAACATCCAAACCCAAATCCTTTGCGATCGGGATTGCTAAGTCAAGAATAGAAGGAATTAGGGGATGAGTCATTGCGGTTGAAAACTAAAAAAGTGGGCCAAACCCACTTCTCG
>JANNLO010000189.1:0-2473 GCA_031396835.1 Snowella sp. SOY_38_metabat_116 | reverse complement strand
GTATGGACTCATAGTGCCAGGATCAACATTGATATAGGGATCAAGTTTAAGAATAGAAACCGAATAATCTCTAGATTTGAAGAGGCGACCCAAACTTGCGGCCACAATGCCTTTCCCAATACTAGAAACAACGCCGCCCGTCACAAACACAAACTTGGTCATGATATTGTTTAACCGATTTTCTACAGATTCAAAATCACAGTCAATAAACCCCCCGTTAATTCTATTACACAGGAGGAAAAACCAGTAGTTATTATTCTACAAACAATTGGCGTGTGATTGTTGTGCTTAGCGCGATCGCAAATTTACCCGATCCAACCCTTATAAACTTCTATCCTAGATTTAATCGTAATTCTGGCAGACCGAAAAAATTTTATAGTTATTTTTCACAAGACAATTTAATTATGATCTAAATGCCTTAATTACTAATTACTAAAACTTATTGACAACTCTAAAAATTATAACAAGTTAAATCTTATATTTTGAAGAAATATTATTATTAATTATTAATAATCCTGTCAATCAAATTTAGATTATAAGTCGTTTGCAGTTTTTTATTTCAGATACTGTCTTATTTAATATTTCCTGATTTCATTTTCTAATAACAGTGCGTTGTTATTCTAGATTTTTTCTCTCATCCAATTTGTTGAGTCGTTCGTAGTTTAAGTAATCATTCTATTCATAAAATAACTCAAGAAAAATAAAATTATGCTAAGACGACGCGAATTGTTTGGATATTTAAGTTTAGCAATGGGAACTGCCGCCGTGAGCTATGCTAGTCAAAAATTAATTTTACCAACTGAAGCCGCTATATCCTCAACTGGAGAGGTTTTACCCGAATTTAAGGGAATTAATCAGTGGTTAAATTCTGCCCCTCTTACAATAGCTAATTTAAAAGGAAATGTTGTTTTAATTCAGTTCTGGACATTTGCTTGTATAAATTGTCAACGCACCTTACCTTCTGTTGTTAAATGGCATCAAAAATATGCAGAGAAAGGCTTAAAAGTGATAGGAATTCATACGCCAGAATTTCCTTTTGAACGAGATGTGAATAATGTTAAAAAAGCTTTAAAGCAACATCAAATTAATTATGCCATTGCTTTAGATAATGATTTTAAAACTTGGGAAGCTTATAATAATCAATATTGGCCTCATTTATTTTTGGCTGATCGTCAAGGCATCAGACGCTACGATCATATTGGAGAAGGTGCTTATGATGAAACAGAAAAAATGATTCGTAAATTATTAAGTTAAATAGCATTTTTAAGAAACTAACTAACTTTAGCATATCTAAAATCTCTCAACAAAAATTAAGATTTTGGCTGAATTTATTTTTTAAATAATTTAATTATCAATCAAAAATGATGACACCCAATCTATCAGGATCTGTTGCAGTTTTTGCAGGAATATTAACAGTTTTATCTCCTTGTGTTTTGCCAATTTTACCAATTTTGATCGGGCGATCGCTAATTTCACATCGTTACGGGCCGCTGGCATTAGTAATAGGTTTGATTGTAGGTTTTGCTACGATTGGAAGTTTAATTGGATTAACGGCTAGTTGGGTCACGGGATTAGCAAATTTTCTCAGAAGTGCGGCGATCGCGTTACTTTTATTAGCTGGTTTTAGTGCAATTTTTCCTGAACAAAGCTATCAGTTATTAAGTCGATTACGTTTTGGAAATTGGTTAAAAGAACCCCAAAGAATTGGGCTGATGGATGAGTTTTGGCTCGGAACCCAATTAGGATTATTATGGACTCCCTGTGCTGGGCCAATTTTAGGGAGTATTATCATTTTGGCGGCGGTTAAACACGATGTAATATCCGCTTTTTATCTATTAATATTCTACGGTTTGGGCGCAGGAATTCCGCTACTTGCATTAGCTTATGGTGGTCGTTATGTTAGTCAATATTTTTTAGGATTACGTTCTAAAACTATCATTTTACAAAAAATTGGGGGAGTGATTGTTGTTCTCAGCGCGATCGCCGTTTTGTTGGGATGGGATATTCAAGTTCAGCTTTGGTTAGCTCCTTTCTTCCCTGTTATTTCTTTATAGAAAATAAAAATTTATGTCCCAGACTTTTAGATTATTAGTTGATTTTATTAATAAGAAAAAGTCTATTTTGATCGAGAATATTTATTTTAACTAAACAATAATAGTAATCTTATCTGTAAAAGTAGCATAATTTATCTGAAATTACTATAAATTAAGACATAAAAAAGAGGAGCAAAAATAAAATATTTACCCCTCTAACTAATCAACAATTTATTCTTACAAAAATTTATTTTTTTCTTATAAACTACTTTTTCATAGAGTCTTGAGTTTTAGTCATAGAATCACCTGTTTTTTTCATCGAACTACTAGGTTTAGTCATAGAATCACCTGTTTTTTTCATAGAATTACTATTATTGTTTAGTTAAAATAAATATTCTCGATCAAAATAGACTTTTTCTTATTAATAAAATCAACTAATA
>JANNLO010000158.1:0-8590 GCA_031396835.1 Snowella sp. SOY_38_metabat_116 | reverse complement strand
AGGATTCAAGGGTAGATCAATGTTAATAAACGTCCCTAGTCGTTGCAGGTTAAGCCCTTCACAGGCAGCATCCGTAGCGATCATAATGCGAATTACTTGATCTTCTACTAATTTTTTTAAGGTCTCTCGGTCTTCTTCATTGCGATCGCCACTTCCTCGAAATAAAGCACTTTTCCCCGCTCCAGCATAAAGACCAATTAAGCTATTGGGAAAAGTCTCGGCTAATTGCTCAGCGACCCAAGCGGCAGTGTCGTAGTACTGGCTGAAGATAATACAACCATGATCGGCCCAATTTTCTTTAAGCAAGAAATATTTAACAGCTTTGAGTTTAGGATCTTCTACTTGGGTTCTTTCCAATGCGGCAATTAATCTTTCTAGGGCTTCCTGTTCGGCGGAATCCCCGTCTATTAATTGCTCAAATGGTTCATCGGTTTCATCTTCAATTTCATGGCCCGCAAGGATTTTACGGGCAGTGTTAATACCAGCGACACAACTAGAACACAATCGCTGTTGCATCAAATTTTTCATAAAACCAGCTCCTTTGACCCGCTTACCATAGGCAATCCCAAAATCTTCGGCGGCTTGATAAGCCTCTTCAAAATTCTCGTCGGTTCTTAGGGCTTGATTCTGAAAAAGGATCGTAAAGGCATTGGGGTCTTTGCATTTGCTGGAATCAGGATGGAGATCCACGCCAACCTTGGCAAGAAGACCCGCTTCTTCTAAAACCGTCCGTTTCCGTAGAATGACATGACGGACAATGGGGTTATGGCGTTGAAAGAAAGGGATATTCGCTCGTTCGGTTTCCAGTAAATCATCTAAGTCATCCCGCACCGCATTGGGTAGGTCAACGATCGCCGCATAGCAAGTGAACTCTTGGGGCTTGAGTCCTAATTCCCCTCGAATTTCGTGAATAACTCGCCGAAAGTCACTTTCTTCGGAGGAGTCAATAGGAGGTAACGGCGATCGCAGAAAACGCCAAGCCGCTTCTGAATCATCGGGTTTTTGTTTACCTGTAACCAGGGGAATAACCAAATCGGCAGAATGCCAAGGACTAAAATCACCCCCTAAAACAAAATTACCCTCGCCCTGGTGGAGAATTTTCAATTGATCCCAGAGGTCTTCAACCCTTGTTTGCATCGGTGTAGCAGTGCCGAGTAAGACGTGTTTGGATCGCCGAGCGGCATCAATCATAAAGCGGAGGAGGGCATTAGGTTCTCCAGCCTTTTTACCAAGTCCTTGCTTAGTGCGGGATTTATGGGATTCATCTTGGATCAAAATCTCAAAATTAATCTGGCTGAGGAGGTCTCGTTCCTGGGTGGGCTGGACAATTAAGCCCGTGGAAATAATGCCAATTCTGAGGGGACAACGAGTAATATTTTCTGCTCCCATCCGCGAGATAGCACGGTCTTCAGCATCCAGCCATACCTTTTTACGGGAGTCCCAACGGGCGCAGACAACCCCTAATTTGTCTAACATCTCTGTTTGCCATTGCTGGGTTAGGGTGGCTGGGGTAAAGATAACAATGGGTTTACGTCGAATTCGTCCCCCACTTTGGACAATTTTTTGTTCATTCAGTAAGGTCAGGGTTAAAGCCGCAGTGCCGAGGGAAAGGGTTTTGCCCAGTCCCACTTCATCGGCAATTAACAGCCGTACTGTCCCGTACCAGCGTAGATGTTTGAGGCATTCCCCCACAAAGGCCCGTTGCCAGGGTTGCAGGGATAATCCTTCCCGATACATGGGGCATTCCACTAAGGCTGCGGGGGCGATCGCGGTTATCTCTTCTACTTGGAGGAGGTTAATTTCTTTACGGTGAGCGCGTCTTCCCAGTTCTTGGATAACGGCACGGGGCAAAGGGACGGCATTTTGCCAGAGGGCATCGAATTCCGTTTGTATCCAATCCACCCCTTCAGGACTTTCATCTAGCCAAACAATTTCATAATGTTCCTGCCAGCCCGCCTTGGTTTCGTTCATGGAACCGATAAACCCGATCCTTGTCCCATCGACTTTTTCAATCACTCCTGCTTTCCCATGAACAAATCCGCAGATATTATCGGGCGCAACCCGAATGGCTTGGGGATGTTGATTCAAAAAATTATAAAGCCACTGATAACGGGGTCTATCCAGTAGGGTTTCAGCTTCGATGGGTAGGCTATTTAAGCGTCCTAATAGTTTAGCTTCTTGAACTTTAGCGATCCGAATATCCTCGGCTCTGACATCAGAGTTACAAACAATTTTGACTTCTTCAATACCTTCTAAATATTCTCCCGCTATTTCAAAGAGAGAACTGGTGAAATACCCTGCAATGCGGTGATAACGTTTTGCCCCTTTCAAATGTTCGACTAAGACCGAATGATCAATGCGATGGGTACGGGAAGAATAGCGTTGAATAAACTCTGGTTTCATTAGTTTTATACCGTTTCGTCATCCAAATCATGCTCAGAGCCTACTGATTTTTTCATTGCTTTCTCAATTAATTCCAGTAAATTCTTTTTTCTAGATTGGTAAAATTCATCAAAATTATCAGATCGTAAAGTCTGAGAATTAATAAAATGAGTTTTTAAAATATGATTCATATTTTCGTCTTCCAACTGAACACTAGGATGCGCTTGGAGCTTTTTTAAATAAACCGATGGAGCAACTCCGCCAATCATTTTATTAGTTTTGGAAGAGATAGGTGTTTTATTAACTATTGAATCATACTGTTTCTTATCAATTTTATGATGTTCACACCATTTACGTGGAAAAATGTGATGTATATCTAGGGCCATATCTAGAGCATCAATTTCTTTAATTGTTGCTTTCCAAAATAGGTCAGCAGCTCCTTCCCTTAAGACTAAAGTATTAATTCCTTTATAAGCTGCACTCAGTCTAGATGTCAGACTATCCAAGCGTTCTGGGCGAAAAGAAGCATCTAATATACTGCGAGGAGTTTCATGACTTGCTTTGACCCAATTTAGGACTTCTTCTACGTCATTAGCAATACGAGTTTCAACAGCACCACCATACAACTCTCCCAGAATTCCACACCAAAACCACTGAGTTAACTTGTCATGAATTGCGGGTTCTAACCAATGTTTTTCTAGTTCTGCTAGAATTACGGCTAATGGAATAATTTGAGTGCGATAAGGCAATTCTCGAACATCGTAAAAGGATTGTTTTCTGAGGAAATTTGCGGCTAGATAAAATCCTATTTCTATTTTATCGGCCCACTTTTTATAGTCATCAAGAGGAAGTTCCAAAACTGATGCTCTTTTGGCACTGACAGGCGCAACCAGCTTTCCAGTTTTGCCAGTCTCAATATCTTTCCGACGCTTCCCTAAAGTATGAAGCAAGGTTATGGCTTGTAAAAAATCAGTGTTCTCAACAATATTTAATAGTGCATCTTTTTCAACAAGTCGATTTCTTCGAGATTCTACATTGCGAATTTCGCTCCCAAACCAGTCATCCCGTAAATTATAGCCATCTGCGGCATAACTCGCTGTCATCAGTTCAAAAACAGACAAGGGAACTCCACCAGTATTAACCTTCTCAAATACCAGACATACGGCTTCTTTTGAGGTTTCTTTTTTGAGTTCAATAATTGGTATTTGATATTCACTAAACGATGTAATAAAACTTTTTTGAAACTGTAAAAATATTAATAGTTGTGAAGGATTAAATTTAGTAAGATCATGTAACCATTCCGACCAATTCAATATTTTATTACAAGGAAAATAAAGTTCTTCGCATTCTCGCTGTCTTGTAGAAAGATCTAAATCAATAGTCTTGCCAAAAATTGATTTGACTTGTTTACTGGAATCGACTGTAAGAAGAGCTAATTCCAAATTCTCTGGGGCTTCCATAGCAGTGGGAATATGAACGTAGTAGAATCTGTCGATTGCCTTTCCATTATTAGTTCGCGTCTTAACGGGCTGCTCTAACGCTAATACTTGTGTTAAAGTCGTTAATCTTTGTTGACCGTCTAAGATTAATTTTTCTGCTTGAGGTAGTGGCTCTTCTAACTTGACATTTTCAATAGGACGAATCTGAAAATGTACAGCACCCCCTGTTTCCAGTAACATAACTGCGCCAACGGGAAAAGATCGCCCAATACTTACTAAAAGACTTTGGATGTGATCATCATCCCAGACCCAACCTCGTTGAAAGTCGGGAAGTTGAATTTTTCCTTTAACAATGTCCTGAAGAATATCAGGTAGTAGTCGTTTGTCACTGGTGAAAGTTGTCATTATTTACCAAAAATTAAGAATGATTTCATTAAAAATATCTTGAGCCTAAAGATTAACTTAACCCCCCAAGGCTTCATTACGAATCCGATCGCTGATAATCTGAGCTTTTTGGGCTTCCTGGGGATGTTGATGATCTAACATTTCGCCTATGTATTGGGCCATGGCGATTAAATGGGGACGTTTAGGGAAGTAGGTATCATCGAGGCTAGTGCGAATTTGACTAATCACTACTTTGGGAGCTTTGTCCTTCAGAAGTTCTTGGATCGCCATCAGAATTTCACTTAGGAGGGTTCCAGCCATTTCTCCACTTGCGAGTTCACGGGGTTTAAAGTCTTTGGCGACCTTAAGGCGAGCATTATTGGGTTTAAGGGAAGCCATTAAAGGTTGATAGGCAACATGGAAGGCTTTGGCAAAGTTCTGGTAATGATCGAGTTTACTGGCTCCTGTTTGTTCTATAGCTAACATCCGCAAGTAAAAACGTTCTACGCCCGTGATTTCGCCCCAGGTTTCGGGGTTAAGGGCTTTGAGGCGATCGGGAATGAGTAAATTATTGGCAATTTCGGAGGCATACTGCACGATGTCATCAACGACGGTATTTTCTCCTTTTTGGCGGGGTTGTAGGGCTAGGGCAGTCACGTCTCGGCCATCTACGACGGTGTATTGGGTCAGGACTTTCATGGCGGCGGCATAACCAGCCATTTGTAGATCGGAATCGTTGAAGACGCTTTCCCCATACATCGAGGCTTCTTCGTTGAGATTAAGCATGGCTTCGATTTGGGCGGCTACTTCGTGACGAATTTTGGGCAATAATCTTTGTTTAAAGGTGCTGGCAGTTTCTAGCCGTTTCCGCAGGAGTAGAGTAACGGTTCCTTGTACATAGCCGCCTTGTTTGAGTCCTGAAGTAGTCTCAGTGGCGATATACCAAGCACTGACGACCTGTAAGCCTGCGGCCCAGAAAATCGAAACCATATCCGACCAAACGCTGGTGTCTTGGTGGGTGAACATGACGCACTGCAAGCCGTTGTCAGGCATATTTTGGGTCATGGCACTGTAGGCGGCGACCATGCCTCGGCGAAAGTCTTCTCCATCGCCTTTAATGGCTAAACTGCGGCGGGAATCCCAAACCCATTGATCAAACGGCGGCGGCGGATTTTTACGGAGCCAAGCAATAAAAAATTCGGTTATTTCTTCGTAGTTGACTGCATCGGCATAGGGCGGATCTGTTATAAATAGGGACACATTTTCATTAATATTTTGGGCAGAGATACATTCTAGTTTAGAACTACAGTTTGCAATCGAGTTATTCTGGGTATAGCTAGTAATAAAAAGTGTATTTAGAATATGTGAAATACTTCGCAGACTGTACCTATAATTTGTGTTTAATGCTTGATTATAAAAAGCATTTGCTGTATATTCTCCAGAACCTGGATGTCCTGTATTCCATGCACATAACTTACAAGCATTGTTTAGAATCAAAGGAAGCATAGCTTTAAGGTGTGCGGTGTTTTTGTTATTCTTTAATTCTTTTTGAAAAAGAACAACTTCTAAAAGATTTCTAGCCCCAAATAAATGATGCCAATAACGCCAGCCTCTTTCCCAAATAGGTTGAGAGGTATTATGACCATGTTCGATCGCCATATCTGGAACTAAACCCTTATCTTGCCAAGTGTTTAAATTTTTCTCAACAATTTCTTCTACCTTTTTTTCATTGGCTAAATCCCAATCTGTCGGCGCGGCAAAATAGGTTTCTTGAGTGGATTGTCCTAGTGTTTCCTTTGTAGTCCAGTGGATACAAAAAAGCCGCTCTTGAAAAATATCATCGGGTCGGGGTTTAAAATCTGACTTTTCCCATTGTCTTAGCTTATTTTTGTTAACTTTGTCTTGATCTTTGTAATCTCCTCGCAAGGTTTTAATAGAAGTGGAATAGATTTTACTATCTAACTCATAAACCAAATTACCATCTTGTAAAGTTCCTTGTTTTTCTTTGATCATTTCTTCTTTACTAGCTCCAGAAATAATCTCTATTTCAAAAATTTTATGAGCGTAATTAGGGACTAATTTCCCGTAAACATTACGATTGCTACTAACTATCCAGCTAGGAGTAACTGGAACCAGCCAACCTGTTTCAGGACAGCGAGTTTCCAAACAATATAAATAGGCTTTTGCTCGATCGCCCCGTTCATTATGTTCAATCCCCAAAGCCACAATTTCTCGATCCACCGCTTCCGCCACTTCTCTCTGAGCTTGTTCAATTTCCGCCCGTCGTTCAGGACTAGCCCCGATAATATTCAACGCCCCCCAGGTCAACATACAAGCCACAGGATTCAAATCTGACGCATAGACATCACAACCCAACCTCGCCGCCTCAAAGGGAATAGAGCCACCCCCACAAAAAGTATCCCCCACCTTCGGACGATGCCCAAACCGCAAAATCCCCAACTGTTCTACCAACTCCTGATGGGACTGAGCCGAAATCCCAAACCGACCTAAATGGGCATTTACTGCTGCCCAAATGGGGCCATACAACATCTCTGGATCAAGTTCTTCTGGTCGCCTACAAAGAGTCACTTTTTCTTCGTAGGTCAACCCCTCCAAAGCCAAACCATAGATTTTTTGCTTCTCGGTGTCTGCTAAACCCCGCTTCCAACGCACCTTAAGCGGTATTTGCAAAGGAAAAGTTAGGTTGGCTATATTATTTTCATTGTCCTCCCCTTCAAAAAGAGGCAAAATTTTCCCCTTCGGTAGCGTGTAATCAAAAAAATCCCAGGGATTCTCCAACCTAATCCGAACCACCAACTCCGCGACTTTTAATTTCGGTTCCCTGCGAGAAAAAGACTCATCGGCGATCGCCATCAACTGCTCAAAAATCCGTAAATCTGCCTCTAAATCTTCCGTCACAGGTAACAAACAGCCCAAGACAATAGCCCGAACCATAATTAACGGCTTACGACCTTTCCAGTACGACCCCAACGCAGTTAAAGTTTGCCCTGCTCCTGCCTTACGTTCCTTCTGGGCCTCCGCCGAAATCTTCTGGGCGGGAAAGATGCGCTCAATTAGGGCTGGGGTATCTCGTAGGGCAAAGGGAGTTAGATTAGGCATAGATAAGTACAGTGACTTTAGTTTCTTTATTATGAGCGATAATGAAAATTCGATACTTTGCTGAAACCGATACTCTCACCATTGAATTGACCCGTAACCCCGTTGTTTCAACTGATGCCGTATCAGATGATCTTATTTTGGACTATGACGAGCAAGGCAAAGTAGTGGCTATTACCCTCGATAATTATTCCCAAAAATGTTGATGAAATTAATCTTCAATCCTTTGCTCTACCTTTAGTAACCGCTTAAAATTATGCCTACTTTAGTTGAATCTCCCCCCAAACTATACAGTCCCGCCGAATATTTAGCCCTAGAAGAAAAGTCCGAACAGAGAAATGAATACCTAGACGGAGTAATTATCCCGATGACTGGCGGTTCCCTGATTCATAATCAAATTATTATTAACCTCTGTACATTTTTGCGAATTGCCTTAAAACCTAACAAAGGTAAAGTTTTTGCCAGTGATCTGCGGGTCTGGATACCTGAAACCCGTCGCTATACCTACCCCGATGTTTTGGTTATCCGAGATGAACCCCAGTTTTATGAAAACCGTACCGATACCATCCTGAATCCAGCCTTGATTATCGAAGTATTGTCCCAATCCACGTCAGACTATGACCGAGGCGATAAATTTAAAGCTTATCGTTCCATTCCCAGTTTTCGGGAATATTGGCTGGTGAAACAATCTGAATTACAAGTTGAACAATATTGCAAAACCGATGATGATACCTGGCTCTATCGCACCTACGAAAATCCTCAAGCCACACTGCGATCGCCGATCTTAAATCTGGAAACGAGCATTCAAGATATTTATGAAGATGTTGTATTTTCTTGAAATAGGGGCAACGTCTCAAAGATATTCTCTGACCCTGGCTTCTTTTTCATCTTTCTAGCGGGCTGAATCCCAGATTGAGGCGTATCTCCTAACCCATAACGCAACGCGAGTCGCCAACCCTTACCCTTATCTTTTGATAATCCCACTGTCGTCGCCGTCATACTAAATAACCACCAACGTTCTTCGGGACGTAATGCTAACCAATTTCCGACGGCATTTCCGACTTTTTCAGGGTTTAACCCTTCCACTGCCCAGGCCAAAACACATAATTCCTTTCCCAAAAGGCGATCAACTAAATTATCTCCTACCTTCCATTGACCTACCTGAAGATGTTGACATCCTCCCCTTGCTAAAGCAAGAGGATTCCTAAACCTCACGATTTAGGTTTCTGTTTCATAGCACCAGCCTTAACAGATTTACTCTGTTCGGG